>JASLCG010000074.1 GCA_030151885.1 Bacteroides sp. | reverse complement strand
TTTATGAAGTTTAAAAACTATGTTAATACATGTCCAAATATTAATATCCTTACATATAAAAAGTACTTAGACAAAGACAGCTATCCATATTTTCAACTGCCGGTTCACCCAACAATGGATAAACTGATTAGTTTACTAACAAAAGAAATAAATCTTGGTCCATCATGCATCCTATTTCAAAGAAGTAAAAAGTTAGATTTCTTTTCATTTCTTTCGATGTGTTATCCTAATAAAGATGTTGCACACTTTTTATATCCACTTATTAATGACCAATTTATTATAAAAGAACTGGTATTTAGATATGCTGATAAAGTTGACAACGTCAATGAACTAATAAGCCTCTCTGGTATGAGCCGAACTGCTTTTTATCAAAAATTTAAAGAAGAGTATGGTATCTCTGCAAAACAGTGGCTTTTAAATAATAAGGCTAAACAGGTAGAAAAGAGATTAAAAAGCCCAAATCCTATAATAAAAGAAATACGTTATGAGTTTGGATTTAACTCATCTTCTCAATTTAATAGATTTTGTAAAACATACTTAGGTGCTAATCCTAGCGAAATAATTAAATCATCTTCTGATCATAATAGTGAAAAGAATTAATTAGTAAACAACTAAAAAATAATAAGGTCTTATTAATTACGATTAATAAGACCTTATTATTTATATATTTTGATAAGATTAATTTGTTTTCATCACAGTTTTCCAGAAAGAAAATCCTCTACATATAATTTTCACATCAAAAACATATTCAGAATCAGTCATTCTGACCAATCTTACGGAGTTTGAAGTTAATAGTTTATCAGGAGCATCTATCTTTGTTCTTACAATACATTTTCTCCAATTCTCTAACTGAATAAACTCAATGCTAGCGGGACCAAAGATTGAAAAACAGTAGAAAGCAGATGTTTCATAAGCATACCACAAATCCTTAGATTTAAATATCAGTATATTATTGGTATTTAAATCTTCTTTAGTTAAGATATACTGTAGCGCATAATCTTCCATTAGTCCTACTATTTGACATAGATACGAGAAGATACTAACATTTCTTTTCTTACACTATGTAAGTCTACAAAATGAAGTAAACCTTGTTTTGATGACTTAACATATAAAAATGCATTTGAAAAGAATTTACTAGATAAAAATGGAAGGCCATCTAGAGCTAGATTATCTAAACTTAAATTATTTTTATCTGATAATACGATATCATCATTATTATTTACTTGAACGCTCCAATTTTTATTATTGTCACCATAAACTATTAAAGGAATAGCTTGAGATAAATTGACATTCGATTTAGACTTGATATTAACCTCTAATTCTAAGTTATCACAAACAATCGGCATTACATAACTAACCTCCTCACTACTATTAGAGTTAACAATAGTAGCGGTAACTTTAAAATGATTAGCTCCAATATTCGATACTTGAATATTTTCTAACCATGTAGGAAGTGTACTTAACTTTATCTCTGGTTTGACACCTCTACTAGAAAATATTTTGCAAACTTCTATTTCAGCTTTAGAACTATTACTAGAAAGTACTTCCACCTCATTATGAGAAGCTGAGAATATATGAGCTCCATCAGCTATTACAATTGGATACGACGACTCCTTATCTTCTAAACTAACTTTCAAACCATTAGTTGGAGGAGACTTTACAGCATCTTCAATATTTCCATAGCCAGAGCTATTAACATCAATTATTGTAAGTATATACTTATGATTTCTAATTATATGCAAAAGATTTCCATTACCATCTAATAAAGCTATTTTATAGTAGCCACTTTTACCGTTATAAGAAGCTTTTAAAATAACACTTATATAATCTGCTTTAGTATTTATACGATCATATAAATGTATAGTTGGATTTTCTCCTTCTATAAAAATATTATTATAATCAAAGTAATTTGAAGCTATTACAGGATTAGATTCTTTAGGCGTAGTAACTACTCCAGAGTAATCTTTTGGTAATACGTAACCATTTAAACTCGCTTTAAAAAGAGTTACTCCTTCTATTCTGAACAACTCTAAACTTGAGTTATTGGAAGTAGCAGATTTTTGAATATTAATCGAAGCTGATGATCTTAATAATTGTACATTCTCAACTTTGGTATTTAAATGTATTCCATTATTTAAAACAACTCTTCCCCACATAATTATAGGGGTTATTAAGTTATCCGATGAGAAGTTTGCTGTACTTAACTGAGTCATTACATTTTCTAATGAAACTTTTTCTTTAAGTATATCTAAATTGATACGACTACCAGCTTCAGCGCTTTTTTTATTATTAGCTATAAGATGAATTACCCTTTTCTTTGTACTAGCAGTTAGTTGTATTTTAAACTGCAATCCAGCACTTGTTGTTATAATCTCATCTTGCGGAACAGATATTTTTTCTAAAAACACATTTTGGTCATTAAAGACTAAAACATCCATACTCGTAATATCTAATGAACCTGAGTTTCTAGTCTGTGTATAAATATCTTGTGTATCAGAAACAGATAAAGAAAACTCAACAGATACCTTCCCGGCATTTTCGGATAATGATGAAATCTCATTTCTACTATTACAAGAAGTTATTAATAATAGTATAATGATATATAATGCTTGTTTATAACGCATAATCTACACAGTTTAAAATAAGATTTTGATGTTATATAAACACCAAAATCTTATT
>JASLCG010000151.1 GCA_030151885.1 Bacteroides sp. | reverse complement strand
AGAAGTAAATGATGCACTAAGTGCATTTTCCACCCCCTAATAAGAAAGGCTCTTCTAAAATAGAAGAGCCTTTCTTATTAGGGGGTGAAAAATGCACTTAGTGCATCATTTACTTCTTAGAGTATAAACAATACCTAGCTCTGTTAACAATCCTTTTTTAAAGGTGATATTTTTGCTATACCACTTAGTAGTACCATAACCAACAGAGCCTATAAGACCAAACTTAGAATTGATATTAAACTCTAAATTAGCTCGTCCTTCTAATGCATACATCCTTTTGGCTATATTATTGACTTTGTTTTTATTGTTAAAACTATTGATGTGTTGGAAACCAATATCGGCACCTAAATCTATATATTTACCTAAAGAAAGATATGCTCCAGTTCTGTATCCGATTGCTCCTGAAAACTTATCTGAGAATTTTAGATATGATGGACTACCTACGCTTATTATATTATAAAAGTGTTTGTTTTTAAAGCGCATTCCTAAGTTTAATTTGGTTTGGTTACCACCATAAAATATTACTTGATATTTAGTATGAGGATTAACATTGATTATACCAATTTGAAAACCTCTTTGATTCTCTTGTGCTATATTAACTAACCCTATCTGAACACCTTTAAAAGTATTTGTAATATTAAGAGGTGCTATTTGTATACCTTTTAACTCTTCAGCAACGTTTGCACCACCTGCTATGGCTAATCCATATGTTTTATTAGTAATATTAGTTAGCCCTGCGATGGATATACCTCCCATTCTTTGTCCTTGAATATTAGCAACAGATGCAATATTTATTCCGTAGCTATTATCTCCAATTACATTAAATAGTCCGGCAATTGCTAAACCATGTGTTTCTTCTCCAATAATATTTCCTATAGGTGCAACAGCTAAACCATACAAATCGTCGCCATTAATATTTAATGGGGCAATTGCTGCACCCTTAATATCGTTTCCTACTATATTAAGAAATCCTGATGCTATGAGCCCGGCATGTGTTTCTCCTATAACATTAACTAAACCAGATAAAGTTACTCCTCTTGAATCCTGATTAATAACTTGAGCTATTCCAGCTAAACTAATCCCATTATGTTCGTCTGTAGTATTATATAATCCTCCTAGTTGTATCCCTCTAACTACCTCTGTAGTTGTTCCTAAAAGGTTAATGCCCAACCCATATAGTTTATATTGTTTAGAGGCTATACCTAGATTAAAATAAGTAATTTGCTGTTTATTAATAGATTGTGTGCCTAAGTTAGGCCATAATGACATATTTATACCTAGACTATTATTTTGTCCACAAACAACAACAGCAGCTAATAGTAAAGCTGCTGTTGTTATAAACTTAAGATTAAATCTTTTCATATTTAATTATCCTTTAGCTTCTTGATATAAGAAACGCTTGATACTTTTCTTAGGAGTCTTTTCAAACTCTTCAGGATATACTTTCATCTTAGAAATTTGGCAATATGCAGGAAGTAGTTCGTTAAGACGTACTCTATTTTCTTCCATGATTTTATCGGCATCTTCTACTTTATATCCATTAGCCATCATTTCTGTTAAGTCTGGATAAACTAATCCTACCAAGCGTTCATTCTGTTGTACAACAAGACTTTCTACAACGTAAGGTAAGTTATTTAATTTATCTTCTATCTCTTCAGGGTAAATATTTTGTCCATTGGCACTTAGTAGCATATTTTTGCTACGACCTTTAATGAATAAATTGCCTTCAGAATCTATTAGACCAAGGTCACCAGTATATAACCATCCATCTCTAATAGCTTCGTCTGTTGCTTCTTGATTCTTATAATAACCAAGCATAACATTATCACCACGACATATAATCTCTCCTGCAATAGTCTCAGGATCTTCCGACAACACTTTAATTTCCATTCTAGGTGCTGCCTTACCACAAGAAGCCATAGAGAAATCTTCCCACCACTCGTATGTAATAATTGGAGCACACTCTGTCATACCATATCCAACAGTGTATGGAAAGTTTATAGCTTGTAAGAACTCTTCTATTTCTTTATTGAAAGCAGCTCCTCCAATAATGACTTGAATAAAATTCCCTCCAAATGCATCAATGATTTTCTCTCTAATCTTCGCTTTTATTTTGTCATTTAAGAAAGGAATCTTCATCATGAATTTCATGCTTGGTTTCTCTAAAATAGGGAATACGCTCTTTTTGATGATTTTCTCAATGATAAGTGGTACAGCAACGATTAAGCGAGGTTTTACTTCTGCAAAAGCTTTCTTTATAATTTTCGGAGTTGGCATTCTTGTCAAGAAGAAAATTTGACATCCAGCAGAGAACTCGTATAAGAATTCAAAAGCCATTCCATACATATGCGCCATTGGGAGCATAGATATAGTTTTATCGCCAGCTTTAAGGTCAAGTACTTCGAACGCAAACTTAACATTAGACCAAAGACTTCTATAGGGTAACATAACTCCTTTAGAATAACTTGTTGTACCAGATGTATAGTTGATAAGAGCTAACTCTTCTGGTTGATCTTTATGGTAATTGATATGTTCAACTCGGAAGTTTTTTGGGTATTTTTTACCGAATAGTTCATTTAAGTGTTCACGTGCACGTGTTAGTTTACTACTTCTAGAAACTAAAAGAGAGAAATCGTTCATTAGTACAACACCATGAATACCAGGCATTGCAGCTTCATTAAGCCCTTCCCAAACTACATCACCAACAAAAAGTAGTTTAGCTTCAGAGTGGTTAACTATATTATGTACGTTATCTGCTTTAAACTCGTGTAAAATAGGGACAGCAACTGCGCCATATGTTAATACAGCCAAGAATGTTACTCCCCAATGTGAACTGTTTTTTCCGCAAATAGCAATTTTATGACCTTTCTTAACTCCACTTTCTTCTAAAATAATATGTATCTTCTCGATTTTACGAGCTACATCTTTATATTGAAGTGTCGCTCCATCGTAGTCAGTAAGGGCATTTAAGTCCCAATTGTTTTTTATGCTATTCTCGATATAAGCGATAAAACTTTTTTCCATTATATGCACATTCATTAATAATCTGAGCAAAGATAGTGCTTTCTATTTTTTAATCAAATAAAGGTTCTATATATTGATAGGTATAAAGGCTTATTTTTTAATTGTTCTTGTAACTATTAATAATTAATTAGCTGATATGTAGGTTTATATGGGAAATTACTATAATTTGAAATTTTTGTAGTTTGCTTTAAATATTTACCTATAAAACCTAGTTAATCTCTTTGAATACGTTAAAAAGCGAAAACTATTCAGAATGAATAGTTTTCGCTTTTTAAGATTCCTTTGTTATAATAGTAAGGTTTTATCTTTTACATAAAGCTTTAAAATCGCAGTATGCACATTGGCTTATATGTTCGGTTTGAGTAAAACTTACTTCCTCTTCGAATATTTCTTTAATTAGAGCAGTTAGCTTTTTAGAAAACTCAGATTTAACCATTTCAAAATTAGTAATATCTACAGAAGGTCTGCTACCCATCTGTATGATGGGCGAATACTCTTTATCAGCAGCTTTATGTATATATAGTAATGATGGAGCTACTTTGTATTTATCTTGTTGGTCCGATATAATATCTGCGTAAACAAATGTTTGGAACACATGAGAAGCTCTTTTATCGGTATCTTCAAATAGTTCATCTATATTATTAATTTTCTTTGGAGAACCTCCTGTTTTATAATCAACAATGCGAAGCACTCCTTCTTTTAAATCAAATCTGTCAATATACCCACCAATATGTATTGAGAATTTTCCACTAGGAGAATTTAATTCAATCTCTTTTTTGCATTTATTCTCCATTCCAATTACTGTAAAAGGCGCATAATTGGCATCGTGTTGAAGTAGTTGTCTGAGGTATGAACTAATAACTCTTGAATTAATTAATTGTACCCCATTATATGGAGCTCTTTCTTCTTCTTTAATTTTGAAAAACTCTCTTTTAAAAGTGTTATCAACATGTTGTTTTATCTTATAAGGAGATTTAATATACTCCTCTAAAGTCTCTTTTGTGATAATTTTATTTTTATCACCATTAGTAATCTCCTTATAAATAGTTTCTGCTGTTTCATGAAAAATAGTTCCAAATAGGGCAGCATCTATCTCTTCATTTACTTCATTAGGGGTATAAAGCTTAGTAATATATCGGTAGTAAAACTTAAGTTTACAATCTAAGTATGTATTCAAAGCAGAGGGTGATATAATACGATTTCTATTTTTAGGATTACTTATATCGTAATTAGCTTTTAGTAAATCAAAAATCTCTTTTGTCTTTTCGAACTTAATTTCTGGTGCTAAAGTTGGCTTCTGACCAGCTTCAATGTATTTCCTTGTTATAGGGTATGACCATTCTACTAACATTTGATTCATAAATCTAGAGATTTCTCCTTTATTCATACCATCAGATGCTGTATTATACATAAGTGTAATGTTTTCGGCTCTCTGAATCATTCGGTAGAAATAATAAGCATATACTGCATTCTGATGTTCAATGGTAGTCATACTGAATGCTTTTCTTAAGTTATAAGGAATAAAAGAGGCTTCTGAAGGGGCTTTAGGTAGTAGGCCTTCGTTTACAGATAGTAGAACAAGATTCTTAAAGTCTAGGTTCCTTGTTTCTAATACCCCCATAACTTGCATACCAATAGCGGGCTCTCCGTGGAAAGGTATATTTGATGCAGTAAGCACCTTTTCAATGAGCTGTTTTAAAGTTTGCTCTTTAATAGGTAATTCTCCCTCAAGAATAAGGCTATGAAACCTATTTATTAAGGTGTACGATTTAAAGAGAGATTCTCTATATAGCTGATCAAAAATATCTTCTTTATCTGGATTTTTTCTATATAATGGTGTAACGCTCTCAATTGTTTCAGATAAATAAGCACATAAACTAGCTGTATCTTGCTGTGGCTTAAAAATAGCAGTTAAGAACTCGTCTTTATATAAATCTACCGGTTTAAGGTAGAATCTATTATTCTCTACTATAAATTTTTCTAGGTCGCTTGTCTCATCCGATATTAACCTTGTATAGGGGTGTTTAAGAACATTAATAACAGACTTATAGGAGTAGGTTTGTCTATTAACGTCAAAACCTTCAATTTGTAAATCAAGTACCGCCTTAATTAAACTATATATTGGAGTCTGTACAAGGGGGAACCCCATTGTAATATTTAAGTTTTTAACTTTAGGAGGAATAGAGTGTAGAGTTGGCAGAAGTAAAGATTCATTACATAATACAATTGCAGTATCTCGCTCTTTTTCTCCGAGGTTATTGTTAATCCACTGTGGTAAATATCGTGCTTGCGCAGTTTCTGTTGCCGAAGATATGTAGGTTATATTTTTAGGCTTATTAAGATTGTTAAAATGCTTTTGATCTAACTCATTAGGGAACTCTTTTAAGTTCTTTTTAATAAATTCACCAGCTTCATGTTGCTCTATTAATTTATTTTGTGTGTAGAAAACATCATAATCCCAGTAGAAAAGGGTTTTTCCCCAGTCTCTTAGCTGTTCAAACATTTTTTTCTCTACTTCGTTTAGAACGTTAAAACCCACAAATACATACTTGTCGTATTGCAGATTTTCTTTATTCATTTTTTCAATGTTATGTCTATAGAGCATTCCTTCGTATGCAAGCCCTTGTTCTAGAAGTGTCGACTTATAGTCGTGGTATATCTCGCCTAGTTTATCCCAAAGAGAAATGAATTTATTTTTCAGTTCGGTCTTCTTTTCAATAGAGAAATTTTCAAAAAACTGCTGTATAGCTTCCTCTTGTTCTGGCTCTAAAAACTCATATGTATCTAATATGTCTTTTAGTTCCATAAGATTGGTAAAAAGTTTGTCAGCTTCTACCAGATTTTTATCTATATCATCAAAGTCGCTAAGAAGCAGCTCACCCCAAAAGTAAAAATCATCTAATGATTCGTTACTATCTGTATGTTTTTTGAAAATGGTATACAATTGAGTTATTAGCTTGATATCATCAGCTAATTGTATTTTGGAAAGTGACTGTGTTAATTCGCTGATGCTTAAATAGCTTGGTGACCATATTGGGCTATTTGATTGTAGTGCTAAGTACTCATTAAAGAATAGACTAGCACGTTTGTTTGGAAATACAACAGCTACTTTAGATAGGTTATTTCCTAATTTATTATATATATCGTTTGCTACTAATTGTAGAAAAGTTTTCATTGTAATTTCTAATTAATTAATACGTTCAACAGTTTTGCTAGAAACATACCAAATGTATCCCTCTATATTGGTGTAGTTCATCTGATCTAAAAGCTTCATATACTCTTTTACCTGTCCGATGTGTAGTTTATTCTTTTTTCCAAATTTAAAATCTACCACTATGGTCTTCTCCTTATTAACCATAACACGATCAGGTCTTCGAGTTTCAAGCCTTCCGTCAATGTTGTAGATAATAGCACACTCATTAAATAGCTGCCAAGGCTCACTATACCACTGTTTAACATCGGGATGACTAAAAGCCTCTAGTGTAAACTCTTCAATAGTTTTTGCCTCCTCTTTATCTTTAATCAGCCCATCAAACTGAAGTCTATTTATAGCAGGTTTAATATCTTCTAATTTTTTTATGCCAGAAAATAGCTCATGTAATAACATTCCTCTACTGATGAATCTATATGGCGACTCTTCTTCATCTAGCCCAGCAATAAAATCGGCAGACTTATTCGACTGTCTAAAATCAAATTTGTGTTCAAATGTCTCCATCTTTACTGCTTCTTTCTCCAGTTCTACTTCAAAAATATTACTCTTTTGTTCTGCCATTAAAGATTTAGAAGGGCAAATTTCACCAAAAGTATAAGGTGTTTCTACATCCCAACTTATCTCTTGACGTTGAGCAACAATAGGTATCGTTTGATTTATTAATCTTGAAATGCCTTTTTTGTCACCATCTTTAGTGTATATAAACAGATTGCTTCCTGCTCGGGTTAATGCGACATATAGCAGATTTAGGTTATCTACCCATAGTTGTAGTCGCTCATTCAAGAAATTCTGTTTATATACCGACTCACTCATGGCTTTGCCATAGTTAATTGGAACTAAATCTAATTGGTTAAAAGGTTGCACTTCTGTTTCACACCACACTAGTTGGTCATATCTGTCTGTTTCAATTGGCCAATCTGTAAAAGGCAGCAACACTGTATGGAATTCAAGTCCTTTAGATTTGTGAATAGATATGATGCGTATTCCATTAATTTCTCCACTTGGAATTGTTTCTGCCGACATTTTATCGTCCCAGTACTGGATGAAATCGTCTAACAAAGAAGACTCTGTTTCTAAATAATTCATCACTTTATCGAAGAAGGAGAATAGGTATGCATCTTGATCTTGGAGATTTGATAGTTGAAAAATACCAAACAGTTTCTCTAACAATTCGTACAATGGTAGTTCTCTTAATATATGTTGTTGCTCTAAAAACTCTTTAGGCAATAAAGCATCTTTTTCTTCCTGTAAAAGGTAAAAATCGTTAGGCTCTAATCTTCTTAGAATCTCCTTCTGATAAGTCAATGCTAAATTAGATTTTACAATATCGTCTTTAGGTTCAGATAGTAGTCTTAAAGCATTTATAAGGGCATTTATAGCTGTAGAAGCATCTAATCTAAATGCTTCATCCGATACTATTGTTCTGCCATAGTGTTTATTAAAATAATCTGCAACTTGTGGAATAACTTTGTTTTTTCTAACCAGAATTGCAATGTCATTTTCTGCGACTCCTTGTCCAATTAAAAGTTCTACTTCTTCTCCTAATGCAGCTAATGTGTTTTCGACGTAGTCATCTTCAGTAGATACAGCTTTTACCTGTACAAAGCCTTTATGTTCTTTTTTAGGAGAAATCTGTTTTACATCGTCATAAGCATATAGTAGCTCTTTGCAAGGTTGCCCCACCTCTTCTCTATACTCGGTATCTAGTGCATTAACAAGTTCTGGAAATAATACGTTGTTAAAGTGGATGATGTTACTTTGGCTTCTTCTATTGGTATCTAGTGTCTCTTTCTGAATAGGAAAGTTGCCAAAGGTACGTTGTTCATCACCAAGTTTATTTAATATAGTCCAATCTCCACCTCTCCAGCGATAAATAGACTGTTTAACATCTCCCACAATCAAGCTATCAGCCCCTTGCGATAAACCCTCTAAAAGGAGTAGTTTAAAGTTTTGCCACTGTAATCCGCTTGTGTCTTGGAATTCATCAATCATAATATTGCGGATATTAGCTCCAATCTTTTCAAATATAAAAGAAGAGTCTCCATCCTTAATAATACTTTGGAGTAGGGCATTAGTATCGGAGAGTAAAAATCTATTTTGCTCCTTGTTTCGGCTACGCATAACTTCGTCAATTCGGTTAAGCAATTGTAGTTTGTTTAGATGAGCTTTAGATAATCTACAACTAGAAACAATCATGTTGTTTTTACTCCTATAGTTTTCTGCCTCTTTTAATACCTCTATTAGACTGGTGGTAGCTAAATCTATAATAATGTTTTTGTTTGGTGACGTTTTTGTAGCCCAATTTTGAGGACTCTCTAAACAGTTTTCTACAGTTTTATTTCTTATTGAATCACTAAGGTCTCCTCTTTGAAGTTTATTGAAATAACTACCAATACCTCTACTACCACCTTTAAAATCGTCAGGAGATAGGCCAGCACTTTCTACTTCCCCTAAAAAGTGGTCTGTAAAGCTTTTCATTTGTTGTAACGCATCTTCTTCTAAAGATGTTAGCTCTCTCTTATAGCTAGGTATTAGAGCAGGATCCTTTAATTTTCTTCGTAATCCTTCTCCTCTATCCAAATATTCTTCATTTAGAATATTCATTGCAAACGCCTTTACCTCTCTTGAAACATCCCAGCTTTTATTGTCTGTAATTTTTTCTTGAATATAATCGAGTATCCATACTAAAGTTTTAGACTGTTCTGTTAACTCTTCAATCATCGTGTCAACGGCATCGTCTATTACATCAAATCCATTTAGCTCAATATTTAAATTAGGACTTAACTCTAACTCTCGAGCCAGATTTTTCATAACAGACTGGAAGAATGAGTCTATTGTTGCTACTTTAAAACGGTTGTAATCGTGAAGCATATGGAGCAGAGCTTTGCCACACTGCTCTTGTATTAGTTTTTTATTATACTGGTTAGGAAATTCTTTGTCTAATCTCTCTTTCAGATTATCTAAATAAGCAGCAGAATCTTTATCATCTTTCCATATACCATAAAGTTGGCTTATAATACGTTCTTTCATTTCGGCAGTTGCCTTGTTGGTAAATGTAACGGCCAAAATTTCTCGGTAGGCACGTGGCTTTAAAATTAAAAGCTTAATATATTCCACAGCTAAAGTAAATGTCTTACCAGAACCAGCAGATGCTTTATATACGACGAGTTTAGACATAGTGATTATATGCGTTTTGAAATTAGTATCTTATTTTTATGAAGAAAAACAACTTTTGTTTAAAAGTTTAAATTAATCAATTTAGCACGTTAAATCCAATTTTGATACGAATCTTTTAAATAAATATATCTATTGTATAAGACATATATTGTCTATAATAAATAAAGACATCAATAATTACTACTGATGTCTTTACTATATATTAAAGGCCTAAATCTTTAGCCTTATCCAGTCTTTTGGTTCTGTAGGCCGATAAGTATTTGATTGTTTCTTTCCAAATAATGGTTTTGATATCATATGCATAGTCGTAAATATACTCTATTATATGAATCTCGACGGGGGTTAGTGTCTTTTCAACATCATTAGCTGGTTTATATACAAGCTCTCTTAAACTAGGGAATAAATCTTGTTTCTTTGCATAAACAAGCAAGCACAATTGTTCATAATCTGTTAAGTCACTATCTTCAGAAAGGAACTTTAATTTTCTGCTTTTATCTCTAATCATCGGATAAAATGTATTCATAATTACGCGATCAATAATATCTGCTGTAATTAATTGAAGTACTTCTTTAAACTCAGGGTTCTCTTTAAAGTGCAATATGATATTGTCTTTGATAAAATATTTTTTATCTAATCCAGATGAAAATATTTCGGCTTGCGATCTAGACACTGCATACTCTAGTGCTTCAGTAAACTCTTTAATGTAAGAAAAATAATGAGTATTCATCTTTTTAACATCTTTATAAAGAGTCATTAAAGAAGAATCTGTTGCATAGTCTGGATAATTGCACAGTGCTAGGTAAACACTTTTTAGTACAGGAATAACCTTTGTACCGAATTCACGAATCATAACAAAAGAGAAATCGTAAAATTTGTAGTGTTGTTTTGCAAAGTAATCTACACCAACATCGAATGCTTCATTCCAGGAATCACCATTCACGATATCCTTTTGATTTATAAAAGGAATTTTAGTCATTGTTATATAATTATATTGTTAATAAGGTTCGATAAAATTATAACATATTTATGTAATATAGAATTTTTTAGAGATAAAAGTTTTAGGCAGTATTCTGATAATACTTAAAGTAGGGAATTATACTTGAATGTAGCTCTTGATTATGGATGTATTGTGTGTAATTGAAAAATAGATGCTTAAAAATAGAAGTTGCTTATGAGGCTCAATGTCTATGTAGTAGATAATGATATTCCATCACTTAGTTTAACTACTTCTACGTTGCCGATATGCCTCTGTTTAGTTGCCGATATACCTGAGGTATGTTGCCGACAAACGAGGGGTATGTCGGCAATGAACAAAAGAGCTCTTTAAACATGCTGTAGAAGGGGTTTATAAGCTATAATACTTATATTCTAAAGCCATTTAAGTTCTTGCTCTTAAGACAAGAAAAGGAATGGTGTCTTTTAATATTTATGCCTGCCTATTCTATTTAGTTTATATATAGGCGCTAGTATCCTCTTTGTAGAAATACTTTGACCACCAATGATGAGAATTACAGAACAGAGTATCATTAAAATACCAAGGATTAAATTGATAGAAAGCGCCTCTCCGAATATAGTAACTCCTACTACAACAGCTGTTAGTGGTTCTAATGCTCCCATTATAGCAGTTGGGGTTGAGCCTAGAATATGTACAGCTACAGTCATTGTTAATAAAGATATGATGGTAGGCACTATTGCTAACATAATAGAGTATCCCCATGTTTTAGCTGTATATAACATTTGAATATGGTTGGTAGTATCGCTATCGGCAGTAGAATATATTACAATAGTAAGCAAGCAAAAAATCAGCACATAGAAAGTCAGTTTTAATGGAGACATTTTGAGTGGAGCCTTATTTACAACAATAATATAAAAAGCATAAGTCAGTGCAGAAACTAAAACCAATGCGACACCAATACTGCTTAGTGGGGCACCATCTCCATTGCTATATAGCAAGGTAATTCCACTTAGCGCTAGTACAATAGAGAAAATAGTAATAAAAGATATTTTCTCTTTAAAACATACTGCCATAAGTATAGCTACCATAATAGGATATACGAATAGAATAGTTGAGGCTACACCTGCATCCATAAAATGAAAACTTGTAAAGAGAGTGATAGAGGATGTGGCAAATAGAATACCGAGAAGTGCGACAATTTTAATCTCTTTTAAAGAAATCTTGAGTGTTTCTCTCTTCAAAATCAGTACTAACATTAAAAGAAGTGCTGCAATGCCATAACGGTAAAATAAAACGGAGTTAACATTTATGCCTTCGTTGTATAGGTTAAGAGCGCCTAAAGGATTAGTGCCATAACTTATTGCAGCTATAATGCCACAGATGGTTCCTTTTGTCTTTGAATTCATTTCTATCTAAAATCTATGGCAGATTTAAATTTATCTGTCGTTTTAATTAATCAATAACGTATCTAAAGGAATAGAATTAATACGTTCTATTTTATAAGGCTGCAAATGTGCGATATTTTTTTGATTCAAAGCTTTTTTTTATGTTAAAAAAGAGTCTGATCATTAGGCTTTTATGATTTATGTCTAAATATATTTCTATTTTGTATAGAACATTCTGCCTGTCCTCTTGTTTAATAGTATGTTTTAGTCTTATTCTTGACTAATCGGTGTGTTTAATTTTAAAAATAAAAGTATATGGAAAAGCGTATAAAACAAGACCTTTTTAAAGTTACCCTTTTTGTGGTGATGGTTTTGTTGGCTATACCATGTTCGGCTAAAAGAGAAATTAAACAGGTATTAAATATACCAACAGCTAGTAATGCAATCAATAAGATTCAAGTGGCTTCTTCTAATGCAGGATGCTCTGCTTTTCTTATGGATTGTGTCAAGTATAACACCGATAACAATCAGAAGATAAAAAACCACCCAACTGCATTCTCTATTTTACAGTTTGGTTCTAACTTGCAGTTTGTTGGTATAATCTCTGAAACACTTATTAATCTAGAAATTGTAACCTCTGTAGTTCCAATCTACATTCTTCACGAGCGTTATCGACTCTAGAAATCAGTAGTATCATAATGTTGATTTGCCTACATATACTAGGTATATGTAGGCTTGTAGTTTATTTTATTACCTGCAAAAGCGTTGTAGGGTAACACATAATACATTAAATATATTAACTGATTTACAAAATGGAAAAACAAAATTACAAATATGCTGGAATGTTTACTACTGCATTAAGACTAGTAGTAGGTTGGACTTATTTTTCTGCTTTCTGGAGAAGATTAATTATTGCTGATAAATTAGACCCTGATGCTATAGGGTATATTGGTGAGAAATTTAACCACTTTTTACCTCATGCATTGGGTATAAAACCCATGATTGAATACTTGGTGCTTAATCCTGATATGTTATGGTGGGCAATGGCTATATTTACCATCATTGAAGCTGTAGTAGGTCTATTTATAATGTTAGGACTATTTACCAGATTAATGAGTGTTGGGGTATTTGGATTAGCTTTTGGTATTTTATTGGGATCTGGATGGATAGGCACTACATGTTTAGACGAATGGCAAATTGGTGTGCTTGGTGTAGCTACAGGCTTTTCATTATTCTTTACAGGTGGAGGTAAATTCTCTTTAGATAATTACTTGATGAATAAAGAGTATGCTTTTACTAAAACGAAACTCTTTAACTGGGTAGGTTCTGGAGTATTACCTCTTAAGGAAAAGTTAATAAGTAAGACCATTTTAACAGGGTCTATTTTAATCTTGGGATTAACTCTATTTACTAACCAAGTTTTTCATGGTGGCGTATGGGGAGACTTACATAATTTGTCGGTAAAACCTCATGTTACTATAACAGAAGCTTCTTTAACAGACTCTAGCTTATCATTTAAGGTGTTTAGGGATGAAGGAGCCGATGTTTATGGATCGTTCCTAATAGGGGTGAAGTTAAAAGATGCTTCAGGTAATGTAGTATTTGAACAAGAGCAAAACCAATTAGCAAAGTTGGATAAAGAGCAAATATTAAATGATTATGTTGCTAAGGTTAAACCTGGTGCACATAGTTTAATAATTCCTTTAGGTGCTAGAGCAACCTTAGTTTTTGAAGACTCTGTATTCTTAACATTAAGTGGTAGCTATACACTTGAACTTATAGATATTAGTGGTGCAGTATGGACTACTAGTATAACAAAATAATAATACATTTTTTTAATCAATACATTTATGTTTTAATTGAAAAGCGAATGACTGTGAAGCCATTCGCTTTTTGCTATGTATTTAAAATATTGTAAATATTTACTTGTCTAATAGTTTAAGGTATTTTTCGTAACCTTCTTTTTTCATATCCTCTTTAGGTATAAATCGTAATGCGGCACTATTTATACAATATCTATAACCACCTTTTTCTATAGGCCCGTCTGTAAATATATGTCCAAGATGGGCATCTCCTGTTTTACTTCTAACCTCTACTCTAATCATGCCATAAGAGGTGTCTTTCTTTTCTTGTATTAAGCTTTTGTCAATAGGTTTGGTAAAGCTAGGCCAGCCACAACCCGAATCGTATTTGTCGGTCGAGATAAATAGTGGTTCTCCTGTGGTAATATCTACATATATACCAGCTCTATTTTCATTCCAATACTCGTTCTCAAAAGCTCGCTCAGTTGCATTATTCTGTGTTACGTTATATTGTAACTCTGTAAGATGCTTTCTTAATATATTGTCAGATGGTTTGCTATAATGATTTGTAACCTCTTTTTTATTAGCTTGACGAGCTAATTCAAACAATCTGGGTCCGAGGTGACAATATCCACTAGGATTTTTATCAAGATAGTCTTGATGATATGCTTCTGCTAGATAAAAATTATCTAAAGGTTTGTTTTCTACAACTATGGGCTTATTATAATGAGCTTTTAAATCTGTTAATGCTTTTGCTATAATTGCCTCATCTTCTGGATGAGTAAAATAAATTCCAGTTCTATACTGTGTGCCAACATCATTTCCTTGTCTATTTAATATAGTAGGATCTATAGTTTGGAAGTAGAGTTCAAGTAGAAGCTCTAAGTCAATAATAGATGGCATGTAGCTTACTTTTACTGTCTCTGCATAACCAGTTTGTCCGGAACATACTTCTTTGTAAGTAGGGGCTTCTGTATGTCCATTTGCATATCCAGATTCGACAGAAATAACACCATTAATCTGTTTAAAGAAGTGCTCTGTTCCCCAAAAACATCCTCCAGCAAAATATATATCTTTTGTTGTTTCTTTAGTCATTTCAATATTATTTGATTTTATGCTATTACTACTAACAAAAGCTAGTAGTAAAAAGATGTACGTTATCTTAATTATTTTTCTCATAATAATGATGTTATGTATAATAAGTGTGTTTAATATAAACAATATAATAGAGAATGTTGATTGAGTTGATTATCGTTTTAAGATTTTTAGGAGTTTATTATAAGTCATAAATATTGTTGACTTATGGATATAAAAAGAGTAGATGTATTATTAGAATAATGGAGTGTAAGAAGTCGAATAAACTTTAGAGGGAAAAGGGTGAATTTAGGTTGTTGAGATTGCTTTATAAAAGTGAGAATAAACAAAAAAGCTCCAAAGATTTCTCTTTGAAGCTTTTTGGCGGTATGTACGGGACTCGAACCCGTGACCTCCTGCGTGACAGGCAGGCATTCTAACCAACTGAA
>JASLCG010000066.1 GCA_030151885.1 Bacteroides sp. | reverse complement strand
ATTGTCGCTGATATTATATCTGTTTAAAAGCTGTAAGCTATATGACTGATAGTGAATATTATTGAATATGCATAGCTTATAATTTAAACTAAAGCTAATTAGGATTGAAGCTAGTAGTCTATTATTATCAGAGTTTTGCGTATTCCTGTCTATCTATTATGTGGATAGTGATTTATGAATTAAATATCAGCTATTTAGCTTTAAAAGATTAAGTGATGTTTTACTATTGTAGAAGTACTATTTCTCATGGTTGTTTGTAATGGCATTAAAAACATGTCTTGAACTCTCTTTTCGGAATAGTAAAACGCTTATACTTATCCCTATAGCAAGTGTAAATAGCAGTGAAATTGTAAGCATAAAATTGTGTAACATTTCTGGCAGTACGGTAGGGTCATTGATTATGTAATTGTAATCGGTACTTTTAATACCTGCTACCATAGTACGATAAGCATACATTCCTGGAATCATGGTAATACATGCTGGCATTGTGAATACGACAGGGGGCTGATCAACGCATCTAGCTGCGAATATACCTATGAATCCAATTAAAACTGAAGCAGCTAGTGTAGAAGAAATTAATCCGAATTGTAACTGTATTAGAACAAAACGTAAAGAGTGCCCCATACCACCAAGTAGCCCTGCTATATAAAGTACCTTTTTGGAGGTTCCAAATAAGACTGCCCAGCAGAAACCAACTATAAAGGCTATGCTAAAATCTCTTAATATATTGAGTATTGTTAAATCTGTCATGCTTTCTTAATTTTAGAAATTATTGATACCAATAAGTGTGATGCAAAGTGTCATTCCTGTGGCTATACAGAGTAAGATGAAACCACTAAATAGCATTCTGTTTATTGAGGAGGAGATATATCCTTCAATAAGGTCAATAACAGAATTTATAAGGGGCACACCCGGTATTAAGTATAGTACTGCTGTTGCAATAGCTGCTTCGGGAGCTCTTCCAATACTAAATTTAGCAGCAAAACCTGTAATTAGGGTTGTTACAAATGCAGCTGCTGTAATATAAATAATAGTATTAAACTTTATTTTAGACATGAATGCACGCACTAGATAACCAGAAAAAGCAGCAATAAAAGCTACTAGAGCATTTTTGTAGTCCCCAAAGGAAAATAGACATAAACCTGCGCAGGATAGGGCTACGGCTATAGCTACAGTTAATGTATTGTAAGCTTTTATCTTTTTGATATTACTATATAGCTTTTCCACTTCGTCTATACTTAGTTTTTCATCATGAACTCGCCATGATAATGCAGAGATTTGGGATAGTATATTTAAATGTATACTGTGTGGAGGCGTCTCTTTGTATCTAGTAACTACATTTTTAGGGTTACTTCTATCCTTTACTGTAGTAAGTACTCCTTTAAATGTGAGGTCAAGATGAATATCAAAGTTCCATACATTCGCTATGCGGTTAATATTTCTATTTACACGGCCACAATGTGCACCAGATGCGATTAGATAAGTTGCTATATCAAGAACAAGATTGGCTAAACGCTGTGCCGAAATAGTAATCATACTGTTGTGAGACATGATTTATTGATCTTTGTTTATATACAAAGATATTAAGAAAAAATTGTATTCCCTTTTTATTAGCAGCGAACATTTGGATGAATCGGTATAGTGTATGGTTTTAGCAATTGTTGTTTGATTGGTTTTATTAGTGTGTATTGAAAATAATTAATGGTCGTCTTACACGTATTCTTTCTCATTATTTAAATAAATTATTAAGATTGTCCTGATAATATGTATTTATCACAATACAGTTATCTCTTAATAACTTATGATTTTTAATCAAAAGAGGGTATATGTATAATGAAATGGCTAATAAAATGAATGGTTTGTGCAGTCTGAAATATTTTTATTCTATTTTTTCACTTTTGGCAACACTACTTTATTTTTACTGAACTGGCAATAATATATATTGATGTAATATTAGTTGTTACCTTATTAAATTAATTTAATAACCTTGTATATAGGTGTTTATGGTTGTTTGTTGTGTCTTTCTATAAGGTTTAGTAGTAAATATATATTCTTTAATAATACATTTTTTAAAAATATTAAAAAAACTAAAATGATGATTTTGTAAACTTTTATGTACAATTTGTTATGATGTTTGAAGTTTTTGTCCTGATATTTGTGGCTCAGATATAGAATAGATAGAATTAAATATTAAAAAAAATAAAAGTAAGTTGAGTAGACATTACACTGTCTAGTGTTGTTCTTTATGTTTTTAGGTAAAAGTGTTTGCCTTTAAATTAATAATATTAAATAAATCATGAAGTTAAGAAATTTATTATTTTCAAGTTTGGCTGCTCTGAGTTTTACGGCATGCTCTAGTGATGATAGCATCGAGCAAGGTAAAAATAGTTCAGAGCACGGAGATGCATACGCATCGTTTACAGTAAATTTAGGAGACCATATTTTTACTCGTTCTGGAGGTTCTGAAAAAGTTGATTATGGAACTGCAGAAGAGCAGAAAATAAATGGTGTAAGAGTAGTAATGTATGCAAACGGTAGGGTTGAAAAATCACAAGATTTTGCCATAAGTTCTACAGGAGACCAACTGTCTGGTGATTTGGCTACTAGTGGAGTTAATACACTTAAAAAATTTGCAACTAAAGCAATTGATGTAAAAAAACAAAATTATCAAGTTGCAGTAATTCTAAACGCAACATCTGATATTATTGAAAAAACTAAAGAGGGTTCTTTGTTTGCAGAGTTAGAGACAGCTTTGGAAAATGTAAAACCAACTAATTTTAAGGATAAAGGTTTTGTTATGTCTAACTCTCAGGGAGTAGTAAACCTTTTGGCATCTGAATTAAAATCAAGCAAGGAAGATGCTGAAAAAAGTCCTTTAAATGTACAGGTGGATAGGGTTTTGGCTAAGGTAATAGTTGAGACTAATGATAACCTAAGTAGTGACGTAGCTTTAGTTGATGCTAGAGGTTGGATTCTTGATGTTGAAAATAAGAGTACATATGTGATGAGACATTTAGCTCCTGCTCAAGATGGTAGTTATGAAGTGGTTGATCATAAAAATCCAGCTATGAATTCTACACCTAGAGCGTATCGTTATGCAAAAGATCCAAACTTTAATCCAATAGACTTGTCTGGAAAGAAAAGCTACAATGAGAGATTGGATCTTTTAGGAAAGTATTTTAATTATTATACTTTAGAGACTTTTGATGACGGTAATAAGGTTAACAAAGACTTTGATTATGTTATAGAAAATACTTTCGATGGAGGTAAAGAAAATGTTCTTCAAAGTCAGGCTACACGTGTTGTATTAAAAGCTGGTTATACTCCTAAAAGTTTATCAATATCTAATACTGACGACTGGGTTAGTTATGCTGGTATTGCAATGGCTGAGAAAGATTTTCATGACAATGTAGTTAAAGCTTTAATGTTAGACTGGAATGAGTCAGTAGAAGGGTTAACACCTAGCTTTACAAACGAAATTAAAAATATGGTTTTCTTATCTGCCTATATTCAAGGGTTAGAAGCAAAATCAGAAAAACCAGAATTTGTTGAGAAATACAAACATTTGGATATTGTAAAGTTTAAAGATTTAGAAGCTTTACAAGCTATAGTAGAAAAAACATCAACAGAGGATGGTAAAATTGCTAGTGTAAAACTTACTCAAGATGAAATTACTTCAATTGGTATTGAGTTCAAAGTTGGTGGCGATAATAAAGCTTTCTCAATTAGTAACTTAAACTACTACAAAGGTGGTGATAACTACTACCCACTATACATCAAACATTTTAAGTATGATGCGGGTAATAAAAATGCTTATGGAAAATATGGTGTTGTACGTAATAACTTCTATAAAGTTAAGGTAGATGCTATTAATCGTCCAGGTACACCAGTTATAATTCCTCCTGTCGGTCCAGGCTTACCTACTGTGCCAACTACACCAGTAGATCCAAAAGATCCTACACCAGTAGATCCTGATCCAGAAACTCCAGAAAAGCCAATTGATTCAGATGAAATTTGGGTTTCTTATGAGGTTGAAATTTTACCATGGCTTGTTCGTGAGCAAATAGAAGTTATTAACTAATATATAAATATAAAGGGGGAGGTAAAAGCTCCTCCTTTATTCTCTCTCTATAAAATCAATGATGCTTGTTGTATTTAGATTAAAAATATAAGAAATGAATAAACTAAGTAATATACTTATACTTCCTGTTTTTTTACTCCTGACAGTTTCCTCGTGCATCATGGATACGCTTGAACAATGTGAGTTTCATTTGCGCCTAAAGTATGATTATAATATGGATTATGTCGATAAATTTATGCAGCAAGCTAAAAACCTACATGTTTATATTTTTGATGAAAATAGTCTATTTGTTGACCAAATAGAGCGTAGTGCTGATGAGATAATAAATAATCAAATAGATTTTATTATAAAGAGTAAAGACTATGGAAAGAATTATACTTTCCTAGCATGGGTAGGTATAGACTCCCATAATATAGTGGCAACTAGCCCTAAAGTAGGTGTTACTTCAATAGCAGATTTTGAAGTAGCTCTGAATCATAAAGTAAAATCTTCAGAAGTTTTTGAACCTTTAATGGTGGGAGAAGTGACAACAGTCCTAGAACCTGAAACAAATGCTGAAGTCTTTTTAACAAAGAATACAAATAAGTTCCGTATTGCCTTTAGATTGCCTCCAAGTAGTTATACTGATGCAACTATTATCGCGGAAGACTACAATATATATATAGAATCAAATAATACGCGGTATAATAATAAGAATGAAATTATAAGTGATGAGGTAGTTCAGTATTATCCGTATTATAAAAAGAATGATGAAAGAGGTTTCGTTCTTGAAATTAACACATTGCGTATTGTTGAAAAACGCCATAATATCTTGGTGATTGAAAATATACATACAAATGAGAAGTTACTTAGGGTAGATCTTAATAAGTACTTAGAAGATTTACGTTTTCTGTCTAATAGTAATATGCCTCGTCAAGAGTTTTTTGATAGAGAGGATGAATTTGCTATTATTTTCTTTTTAAGTAATACCGACTTTTTTGGAAGTTTTAATTTAGAAATTAATGGTTGGCTGATTCGAGAACAGGAATATGATGAACTAAATTAGATGCTTTATGATAAGATTATACATTAAAAAACATAATCTGATTTATCTTGCAATGCTGCTTAATATATGTCTTCAAAGTTGTATATCAGATAATTTAGATGCAAATGATATAAACCTAAGCACTAAGAGAGCACAGCTTCAGATTGAAATTAATAAAACAACTACTCAAAACAAGTTGCGCTATGAGTCCCAGGTAGAGAGTGTTCGCTTATTGATGTTTGATTCTAAATCTGAAAAATGTGTAGTAAATCAAAAACTGGAAATTGGTGGTAATGCAGATTTAAAGCTAGTACAGAATAAGCTTAATCTTCAATTTGATTATATAAAAGTGCTGCCAGGACTGTATGATATTGTTCTATTAGCAAATGAAAACTCTTCAATATCAGACTTAAGCAAATATAGAGCTGCGTTGGACTTGGTTAAGACCAAGATAGATTTAATTAGGACTGATTTGATGAAAATTCCCTATAAGTACGAAGGTAGTGAAGTTTACTCTGCTCCTGAAGGGCCACTATTAATGTCTGCTTATATTAAAAAAGTAAAAATTGATAGCGGAAGTACAGAAAAGCCATATAAATTAAAAGCATCACTGATGTCTGCAATGTCTTTAATAGAGATTGTTTTGAAAAATGAAAAAGAGAATGGTAAGCTTTCTTTTACTGATAAAAGAGTTTCAAAAATTACTTTAAAGAATATGCTTGGTCACTATTCCAATCCAGCTATTGTAGATACGAGTATAGATCAAACAAGTTTTGTAGATCTTACTACAGACGTATATATAGATGAATCAAACTACCAGAGAGAAAATATAGAGTCTTTTAGATTTTATGTTCCAGAGGTTATTAAAAAAGAGTCAGAAGGTGATTCTGGAAAACATGCTGCTGTTGAAATATCAGGTAATGGGTTTGAAAGTAAAGTCTTTCAGCTTAAAAATGATATGAGCGTTTTTTTAGCTGATTTAAAAAATCAGCAAAGATTACTTAATGATGACATAGTTGATTTAAATTCTAAAAGGAAGTATACAAGTAATTTTTTAAGAAACTATATATATCGTGTAGGAGTGGTATTGTCAGGAACTACCCATAAAATAACGGCAAGTGTTGAAGTCTTACCATGGGATGTAGAGGAATCTAATAGAAGTTATAAAGAGGCTGAGGTTAGCTTTAATTTTAATCAAGGTTTATTAGACAAAAACACACATACAATTAATGCTAAAGGTCAGTCTTCTATTACTTTTACATTGAACCTAAAAGAACCACAAGGTGCTCCTTGGAGAGTGTCTTTGACAAATGGTTTAGATTTTGAGATTAAGCCACATTCAACTAATGAAACGGGTGTAATAGGTGCTATAAAAGGAATTGTAAATAAAAATACAACTTATAAGTTTGATGTAGTTCCGTTGAGGCCATTTACAGGTTTACCCCGTTATACAGAGCTTATATTGGTTGTAGATGGAAAGGAAGAGCAGTTAATTCCTAGTCTAAAAGATAAAAATATAGCTTCTGGTCCACATAATAGATATAAAATTAAACAAATTGAATAAACTAAATATAAGTTATGAATACGTTTAAAGATAAAATATTCTGCATTACAGTTTTTTTTGTTCTTTTTTTATTGGTGTCTTGTACTTCTAATAGTGGCACAGATCATTTCTTATTATCAAAAGATAGTAAAGCTATTACTGTCGATGTACAAGTTTTGGAAGATGTATTAGCAGAAAGCAATACAAGGGCTAATAAGGATTTGGGATTAAATAGTTTAAATGAAAATATTATCCAAAATATTACAGCTTTTCTTTTTGATACGAATGGAAACCTATTTAAAATCTTTGAAAAAGAGGTTTATACTTTTGATGGAAAAACACTTAAACTTTACTTAACTAATAATGAAGCAGATGTTGTTAATGGTACAAGTTTAGAGCTAATACTTGTAGCTAACTCTACTGTAGATTCTTGGGACTCTGTGAAAAAATACAGTGATTTACAAAATATAACTCAGGTTTCAGAATTAAATACAGGAAGTATTCAAGATGATTTTTTAATGGTTGGAAGTATCTCAACAGGTAAAGTTCAGTGGAATGGAATTATTGATCCTTATTTCAAAATAGCAAAACCTATATTTCTATCAAGAGCTGCTTCTAAAATTCAAGCTAGTATTACTAATATTGATATTGTACAAGATGGAGTTAAGTACGATGTAGTAGGAACTCCTTCTTTAATTCTAGTGAACTATACAAATACAACTTCTATTGTTGGATCTGAAAAAGTGAAAAAACATCAGCAAAGGATTTCAGAGAACTATCCTTTAGTAAAGGTTGCTGGATCTTCTTCTTTATCTACAGAAGTACCTTTCTATAGTTATGAAGTTGATTGGTCAATGCCTTCATCTAGCCCGAATGCTTATGATTCTGAACGAGAAGTTTACCTGATTTTAGAGCTAATGATAAAGTCTGGTAATTTAGACCCAAAGCCATATTACTATAGAATACCAGTAAACTATAATGCGCCTATAGTAGGAATGTCTAGTGAGGATAAAAATAACTTACATAAATTAAAAAGGAACTATTTATATAAGATATCTAGTAGTATTCATGTATTAGGATCTGAAGATCCAGGAGTACCATTAGAAATTGATGCTCAAATAGCTGTTCAGCCTAGAACATGGATAAGTGATATTGATGGTAATATTAGTAAATTAGATTACTTATCTGTTAAAGAGAAAGAGGTAGAAATGCCTTATATAAATACTTATAAAGTGGAATATCAGTCTAATGAAGGTGTTGTTATTACTATTGATGAAGTGTCGTATAAAAAATATGATAGATATGGAAAAAATACAACTATTAAAAAAACCGGAAATGATATTAAAAGCCTTGGAATAAAAGCAGTTAGTATTACCGAAAAAATAAATGTTGGTGGGAAAAATAGTCAGAAAACATATATAAAAATAGATAGTCCTATTCCTACAAATAACGTTCCTTGGACAATCAATATTACTGTAAAGCATAGTAAAAATAATTTGCTTAAAGAAAAAATAAAAGTAACTCAGTATCCAGATAAGTATATTACTGGTAAAACTTCTACAGGGTGGGTAAATAGTTTTAGGGATCCTGAAAAACCTTATGCTGACTTTAGATATCATGATACATTAGGAGAGTATAATCAGAATCGTATAGCTCAAACAAATAATACACTTTATAAAGTCACTACTTTAGTAGCTACAAAGGATGAAATAATTGGAGATCCTGTAGCTGATAATCAGGCGACTAAGCGTGATGCAGTAACTAATCGTATGATATCTCCAGAGTTTATTATTGCGTCTCAACACGGATTATCTACTTTAAGATTGCAATTTGAAGAACAGAAAGTTGCTAGATGGAGAATGGCTGATGAAAAAACTCAAAATGTTTTTGCAGATAATTATGGGCCACAACGTAAGGAAATTCATTCAACAGCTGCCAAAGGTGATTATTATACAGTACAGTGGTATACGGAAAATGGTAAGAAAAGAAAAGCAGATCAGTCACTGTTTAATGATGGTTATAAAAGTGCTAGAGAACGTTGTGCAACATACTTTGAAGATGAATATGGTACTGACGGACATTATGCAGAGGATTATATAAACACTAAAGGAGAAAAGATATACCGTTTCGTAAAGAAAAAATTTAAGTATCAAGGTCGTTGGAGATTACCTACTGCGGCAGAACTAAAATACATCAATGATATACAAAAGAAGCAAGGTAGTGCGGTTGAAGCATTATTATTGGGAGAAAAATATTGGACTGGTGAGACAGGTAAAGCTTATAATTTTACTGAAAACTCATATACTAGTCCTGAAAAAGGGTATGTACGTTGTGTGTTTGATACGTGGAAATTAAAGTAGATTGATTATGAATAGACTTAATCGTAAATTATTCACTATAATTTATTTGATATTATTTGTTACATTTTTCTCATGTGAGAGGAATGTATTAGATGATTCTATTGATGCAGAGTTAGTTAATCCTACTGAGTTAACTTTTGATTT
The DNA here is from genome assembly GCA_030151885.1 of Bacteroides sp. Classification (GTDB taxonomy): domain Bacteria; phylum Bacteroidota; class Bacteroidia; order Bacteroidales; family Bacteroidaceae; genus Bacteroides_E. The sequence continues at coordinate 1,974 of JASLCG010000066.1, read as the reverse complement.
TACTGTTGCTGTTCCACAATACAATCAAGTGGAAACAAGGCAAGGTAGAACTCAAGATTTGAGTACATTAAGGTTACTAATTTTTGATGAAGAGAATAAATTTGTTTATAGCCGAGTAGCTATTTTAAAGAAAGTAACCTCAGCAAATGGAAGCTCTTTTTATCCAGATAATACAGCAAATCCCACTGATGTTTATACATATTCAGTAAGGCTTATATCTAGCATTAAAAAGCGTACTGTTCACTTTATTGCAAATTATGACTGGTCTAACTTTGAACAAGATTATTTTTTAGTTGGCATGGACGCTGGACAAGTTGTTGGAGCTTTAGCAACTTCTGAAGAGGTCTTTTGGAGAGCTAAAAGTTATGAGAAAATAACGCCTGATATTTTTGCAAAGCAAACAGTTAAGTTATTAAGTAATAGGGCGCAAATAGAAGTTGAAAATAATAGTTCTAATTTTAAATTAACAGGTTATGCTGTCTATAATGTTTATAACAAGGGAAGTGTAGCTCCTTTTCAATGGAATGAGAAAGATTTAGGTGCTTTTCCTATTAATCCTTCAGAGGCAACAATTCCTGCTGATGCTAAATTAGATAAAAAGATAAACTTCTCTACTACTCCTATTCATGTATTTGAGCAGGAAAATAGAGGAGATAATTTAGTCTCAATTTTAATAAAAGGTAAGTATAATAATGCTTCTAAAGAGAGTTATTATAAGTTAGACTTTAAAAGATTAGATAATAAAACGGGTTTGCCTACCCTTTATCCTATACTTCGAAACTATGGCTATAAGATTGTTCTTAATAAAATAACAGTAGCGGGTTATAGCACAGTAGAAGAGGCTATAAAGCAACCTGCAAGTAATAATGTGTATGGTTCACTTGAATTGGAAGAGTTTTATAAAGTTTCTGATGGTACAAACTTGTTAGAAGTTGAAGAGCTTAATAAAATGCTTGTAAGTAAAGGACAACTATTTAAGTCTAAAGTAACTTTTAGTAAGGGTATAAAGAATGTTAAGTATTATCCTTCGTGGAGTGACAATGATCCATATTTAGAAAAAATAAGAATTTATTCTTGGAAAAATCCTGAAGAAGGACATTTTGAATTCGCTCTTAAAAAAGTTCCAACAGATAGATATTTAAACTATACTATAGATATAGTGGGAAAAGTACAAGAAGGATACTTTATTACTAGAAGAGTTAAAATATTAGTAAGGCAACCTTATAAGTTTAATGCATCTCTTAAACCTCAAAGTACAAAAGATTTTTATTTGTTATCATTTGATGTTCCTAAAACGTTATCTAAATCAGCCTTTCCTTTAGATATATTAATTGAAACACGTGAAATGTCTCCAAGGTCTAATAAGAATATGGTGATTGTTTATAAAAATGGAACTTACTATTATAAATATGTATTAAGCGAATCAGATTTAGGTAAACGCATAGAGATCCCTTTTAAAAAGATAACAAGAGATTCTGAAAAGGTCATAAATGTTAAGTTAGTTTCAGACTATTATGTAACAGCCTCATTAAAACATAGTAAGTAGAATAAACGGTAAGTAACAATACAGAAGAAGGATGAAAAAACAGTTCATCCTTCTTTTATGTTATATAGATATATTGTCTTTTAAAATATTCTTTCTGAGTCTATTTTATAGAGTATTTCAGAAAGTGAATAAATAGAAGTGTTATATAGAGTAATAATAGCTCCATCATTTACTTAATAAATCATAGCGTTATTGAAGAGTTAAAAGAGGTGTTGTTTATATTAAAGATTAAACTTACACTTTTAGTAAAGAGTATAGTGTGAAATTCTTGTTTTCTTGAAGGTAAAACAAGAGAAGGGTGAAGTCTATTGAGAATTATTACTAGATAATTTAAATAGAATAGTAGCTTATTTTTTACTATGTAAAAGTAATGTTAGATTGGCTAATGAATATAGAACAATGTAGATATAAAAAAACCAGTTATAGAC
>JASLCG010000149.1 GCA_030151885.1 Bacteroides sp. | reverse complement strand
AAAACTCTGATTTATTACAAATATCCATAATTTTCTATTAACGACCATATCTTTTCTCTACTTTTGTGACTGCATATAAATTTAAGCATTAGAATATGGGTTATTTTACTTTTACGTTAGATAATGGCTTACGAGTTATTCATGAGAAGACTTCTTCTCCTGTAACTTATTGTGGTTTTGCTATTAATGCAGGTACAAGAGATGAGTCTTTAGAAGAGTCTGGTATGGCGCATTTGGTAGAGCACTTAATTTTTAAGGGCACTACTCATAGACGTGCTTGGCATATTCTAAACCGTATGGAGAATGTTGGAGGAGATTTAAATGCTTATACTACAAAGGAGGAGACTGTGGTCTATTCTGCCTTTTTAAAAGAGTATTTTGCTAGGGCTGTTGAATTATTAGGAGATATTGTTTTTAACTCGACTTTTCCTCAGGATGAAATTCAAAAAGAAATCGAGGTAGTGATTGATGAGATAAATTCTTATAAAGATTCTCCGTCTGAGCTGATTTATGATGAGTTTGAAGGGTTAGTATTTAATAAACACGCTTTGGGTAGAGATATATTAGGTAATCCTGAAGCTTTGAGAAAATATACATCAGAAGATGTCTTGCGTTTTGTAAAAAGATATTATAGACCTAATAATATGGTCTTTTTCGTAAGAGGTAATATTACTGCAAATAGAGTTGTATCGACTGTAGAAAAATACTTAGCAAGTTATCAGTCTGAGCCTGTATTAATGTATCGAGAGCAGCCTTCACTAGTTGAGTCATTTAATAGAGAAGTGATAAAAGATACGCATCAAGCTCATGTTATGATAGGGGGTAGGTCTTACAACTTTTTCTCAGAAAAGAGAGATGGTCTATTACTACTTAACAACATACTGGGTGGCCCTGGAATGAATAGTAAACTAAACTTAAGTCTTAGAGAGAAACACGGCTTAGTGTATGGGGTGGACTCTAGTATAACATCTTATACAGATTCGGGTATATTTTTTATATACTATGGTGTAGATCATGAAGATCTTGATAAGAGTTTAAAACTCGTATTTAAAGAGTTAGAAAAGTTACGAGAAAACAAATTGTCTGATATGAAGCTCTCTATCGCTAAGAAGCAGTTGATAGGGCAATTGGCCGTAGCCTCAGACAATAGTGAAAACTTATCCTTAGGTATTGCTCGTACCTTCTTGCATAGAGATAAATGTGAACAGTTTAATACTATAATTGAGCGTATTCAAAAAGTAACATCAGCCACTATCCAAGAAGTTGCACGAGAGTTGTTTGATGAGAGTAAATTATCATCATTAATTTATAGATAGTTCTTATCAATAAAAAAGATGCTTTCAGGTCCCATATTAAAAAGCAAGTCTAGAATACTAAGATTAGGTATAAAGCCATGTTTTTGCTCAAAGACTTGGTAGTATCTTTTTGCTACAAATGAAGGATCTTCAATTGTATAATCTTTTTTAGGATGTATTATTTCTCTAAAGTCAACTTCATTCGCTGTTGGTTCTGTTATGTATTGTTTTGTAAGCTTTATATTAGGAGTGATATTGATGTGTGAACATACTACTTCTTGAAGATTATTATTAAGGTCTAATAAATAGTGTTGTTTAGTATGATAAAACTTGATAAAGTCTTCTTCAAAGTAATCAAAGTAGGGTGAGTTCTTATATGCAGTCTTTATAGCTTGCCAATGCTGATGTTGCCAGTTATCATGCTCTGCAATTTTTATATCTTTCATACATTGCTTATTAGTGCTTGGCTTAACTATTGGTACTATTAGATTTTGTACACCTTCTGGACCGATAATACTACATCTATTTCTATACGTTTGTTTGATATAATGATCATACTGCTCTAATTTAATATTAGTGAACTCTACTAGTTTTTGGTAATACTCTATCGGGCCCAAATAAGTAGATGTTAATAGAGCTGTGTCTTTTATTGTCATTTGATAATTGATGTTATGATTTTATATAGCTAAATGTTCGTTTCCAGTTGAAACCTTTAAATAGCGATGTGTTTGGTTGTTTAGATAGCCATATAAAAACAGGTGATCCTATGATGTTATCAGTAGGAACAAGACCATACGTACTTGAATCAACCATTTGACTCGGATCATATACAGCAATCCAAACATAATCTTTAGAGAAAGTATAACTATCTATTTTTTCTCCGTTAATAAAAATACTATCATCATTTAGTTTGATTTTAGTAACGGGTTCATGTAAGAGAATAGTATTATATACTAGTGCTATGTTCCAAGGTGTTATTTTAATTACCTCTCCTTTTTGGGGTATAGTTATTGGATATGTTTTTTGGGTAAAGCAATCTCTTTTGAGTTGTAAGTTACTTTGCTGTTCTATAAGGTATGCCTCATACTCATTAAGCCTATAGCAGGTGTATATGCTATCTACTTTTATATTGTTCGTATCTATTTCTAGTTGTTTAGCTATCTTGTTTATTTGGTTAGTATCTCTATTTAAAACTTTGAAATTATACTTTCTATAGGGATTATTGTAGCTAGTATGAGAAACTATGTAATCTTGTGTTACATATATAGTATCTCCAGGTTGGGCTATAACAGTTCCTGTAAATGTATGTGGTATAAATAGAGAGTTACTGGAGGAGCTTAAAGGGTTAGTAAAAAAAATGAGTTCTCCTCTTTTAACCTGTTTGCATAGAATTTTTTTATTAGTGAATGGAATTTTAATACCGTACTTTACTTTACTAACAAGGACTCTATCCCCCAAACAGAGCGAATTAGCCATTCCATTAGAAGGTACATAGAAAGAAGCAAATAAAAATAGGCGGAGTAATATAATAAGACATATTACCCCAATACATATAGTAGCCCATTTTTTTGCTTTCTTCATATTTAGAATGTTGATAATTTATTTGACCCATTTAAAGAAACGATTCCATCTTATTTTTCCTTGGAACCAAGCATTATCTTTCTCTAAAGATAACCAAATAAATAGAGGTTTACCAACAATATGATCCATAGGAACAAAGCCCCAGTATCTAGAGTCTAAAGAGTTATCTCTATTATCACCCATCATCCAATAATAATCCATATTAAATGTATATTGATTTGTTTTGATGTTATTGATGAATATCTCTCCATTAATAATCTCTATTTTGTTTTTTTCGTACGCTCTTATACAACGTTCATAAATTGCATAATTGTCTAATGTAAGGGTTATAGTTTCTCCTTTTTTGGGGATCCAAATTGGGCCATAGTTGTTTTTGTCCCAATGTGTATTTCCATTAAGAGGATAAATTAGCAAGCCCGTATAATTATTTTCAGATATTTCAATTGCATCTGGCTCTTGTACCATTTTATGAATTAAGGCTTTATTACTGTTCAGTCTATGGTACATCTCTTTTGTAAGAGGTATGTGGTATATAATTTTGTTTTTACCAGCAAAACCTTCATCATCAAATCCTTTTTGTGATAAAAAATCTGTTACCCCTTTATTGATTATATACAAGTTGTACTTATTAGAGCTTCCATACTTGTTTTGTAGTAACTCTAGCTGTTCATCTGTTATGCCTTGTTGATGAAATACAACTTTATTACTTTGTGTTTTATCTTCAACATAAGCGTCTCTTCTAACAATAGATTGATCATCTAGGTTTATTCCTAGCTCTTTAAATAGCTTCTGAGGTATAGCAGGTCCTGTGGTTTGTACATAATAGTTGAATTGTACATCTTTAGCATCTGCATTGATAGTACCATTAATATATACTTGGCTATTTCTGATTTCTAGTGTATCACCAGGAAGTCCTAGGCAACGTTTAACATAGTTGTCTCTTCTATCTACAGGGCGCTGAATTAAATTACCATAATATTGAGGTAGTGTAGTAATTGTATTTTTTCCTAATTCGTATACGTGGCTAAAGTATTTAAGTTGCTCTAGTTTACTAAGTTGGTCTAGATTGGGGATGTTTTTATCAACATTGTATCCTATTTCATACGCTAACTTATAGAAATCCATATTAGTAGCTAAACTGGCTACTGTATCTCCCGAAGGATAGTTGAAAACAACAATATCGTTTCTTTTTATATCTCCAAGACCTTTAATCCTTTTGTAGTCCCAGTGTGGTGTTTCCAAGTAAGATTTTGTATCTGCTCCAATTGTATTGTGAGCAAAAGGAATACCTAGAGGTGTATTGGGGATTCTTGGCCCATAACTTAGTTTGCTAACAAACAGATGATCGCCAACCAATAGTGACTTCTCAAGTGAAGATGTTGGAATTTGATAGTTTTGGAAAATAAAAATATTGACAATAGTTACTGCAATTAGTGCAAATATTATTGCATCTAACCAACTAAATAATGTTCGTATAAATGATGGCTCCATTTTCTTCCAAAAGCCCCAAGGAATTTTTTTTGTGAAGTATATATCAAATATAAATGGGACAAGGATTAGACCTAGCCAACTTTTCGCCCATATAAGAAAGACTAGGTATAGACCTATAACTATGGCACCTTTAATTATTTGTTTTTTATTAAACTGTTTCATTTCTTTTTATTTAAGAAAGGTGAAAAGGTCTGACATTCCTAAGAACCCAGAGTTTTTGACAGTGAATTCTGCTGCAATTACCGCACCTAGAGCAAAACCAGATCTATTTTTAGCATTGTGAGTTATAGTTATAGAATCTGCTTCTGAAGTGTACTTAATAGAGTGTATCCCCGGAACTTCTCCTTCGCGGATTGATTCTATATATAAATTTTCTTTATTCTTTGAAGGCTCATTAATCCACTCTTTTTTACGTTGAATATTTTCTAAAACACCTTCTGCTAGCGTAATTGCAGTTCCACTAGGTGCATCTAGTTTGTGGATGTGGTGAGTTTCGCTCATCTCTACATCATAGCTAGGGAAATCATTCATAATTTTTGCGAGGTATTTATTTACAGCAGAAAATATTGCTACCCCTAAACTGAAGTTTGAAGACCAAAATAAAGTATTACCATTGTTTTTGCATAGATTTTTTATCTCATCTCCATGTTTATCCATCCACCCTGTGCTTCCAGATACTAGTTTTACACCAGCGTTAAATGTTTTTATGTAGTTGTTATATGCGGCTTCTGGGTTTGTAAATTCAATTGCTACATCAGCCGATTTAAAAGCTTCACTTTCAAAATCATTTTGGTTATGATGATCTATAATTGACACTATTTCGTGTCCTCTACTAAGGGCTATTTTTTCAACTTCTTTGCCCATTTTTCCATATCCTATTAATGCTATTTTCATGTCTAACAGATAGTTTAATCTAAAATCTAAATAAATCGTTTCCCACAAAGATAATATTTTTGATTATATTTGATTACTTATTGACTAGACCTTATTATCATGGAAGAATTATTACACTATGTGTGGAAATACAAACTGTTTGTTTTACACTCTTTAGAGACTTCTGCTCATCAGAAAATTGAAGTTATAGATACAGGAATACATAATAAAGATGCTGGTCCAGACTTTTTTAATGCAAAGATTAAAATAGACTCTACTGTTTGGGTTGGCAATGTTGAAATTCATTTAAAATCTTCAGATTGGTATAAGCATAACCATCATACGGATAAATCGTATGACTCAACAATTTTACACGTCGTAGGCGATATTGACGAGCTGGTTTTTACAACTACAGGAGTTGAAATTCCACAGCTAAAACTCCCTATTCCTAATGATATTGAAGAAAAGTACCGTTTTCTAAAAGAGATTGATTATCAGCCCAAATGTTATTCGATAATAGATAAATTAGATAAACTGACGATAAATTCATGGCTCTCTGCATTACAAATTGAGAGGTTGGAGAGTAAGTGTTTGCGCATTCAGGAGCTATTGAAGTCTAAAAAGTACTTGTGGCAAGATATACTGTTTATTACTTTAGCTAGAAACTTCGGTTTTGGACTGAATGGAGATACTTTTGAGTTATGGGCAAAAAAACTACCGTTTAGAGCTTTGGATAAGCATAGGGACTCGCTATTCCAGGTTGAAGCTATAATGTTTGGGTTAAGTGGTCTTCTTGAAGCAGGAAGTAGTGACGAGTATACTCAAACATTACAGAGTGAGTTCTATTATTTGAAGTCAAAGTTTAGTCTAGAAGCAGTTGACTATCCGTGGAAGTTGGCTCGAATACGTCCAGGAAGTTTTCCTCATATTAGAATTGCTCAACTAGCATATTATTACTACTCTAATTTTAATTTTATTGAGAAGTGTTTATTGGCTCGAGGTATAAAAGATCTTTATAAGATATTAGATTTTGGAGTAGGAGAGTACTGGATGTTACACTATAGTTTTAATAAGCAACATAACAATAGAAACCAGCGTAAAGTAACCCAGAAAACAAAAGATTTAATTCTAATAAATACTGTTATCCCTTTTATGTATGCTTATGGTAAGCATACTTGTAATGAGGTTATTGTTGATCAAGCTCTAACGTTATTCAGTGAAATAAAAGCCGAGAATAATTACATAAGTAGATTATGGCAAAGTGTGGGAATTGAGGTTAACTCTGCAGCAGATAGTCAGGCTCTTATTCAATTACAGAAAGAGTATTGTGAAAAGAGAAAATGTATCTACTGTAGGTTTGGGTATCAATACTTAGTGAAGTATTAGTCAACATCATTTTTTGCAGCTATAGTTATATTTCGCTTTAGCCCACTTATTTTAGCCCTTTTTGCTGCAGATTTTTTAAAAATTGATTGATACTTCTCTTCAGACAGATTGTGCCAAGCATTTTTTGTCATAGAAAATAACTCATCATTCATAACAAATTCAGATACATGAGTAGGTGTAGCAAACTTAGTCCAGGGGCAAGCTTTTAAACATTCATCACATCCATATATTCTATTGCCAAGATTTCTGTGGAGTTCTTCTGGAATATCTTCTCTATTCTCTATTGTAAGGTAAGATATACATTTATTGGCATCTAGTGTTTTGGGTGCAATTAACGCATTGGTAGGGCAAGCCTGTAAGCATCGAGTACATGAGCCACATCTGTTTTTTTGAGGTTCATCGTAAGCTAATTCTAAATCTATTATTAATTCTCCTAAAAAAAATGTGCTACCAGCTTTTGGAATAATTAATTGTGTATTCTTCCCAATCCAGCCTAAACCAGCTTTCCATGCCCAATATCGTTCTAATACAGGAGCTGTGTCACAAAAACAGCGACCTTCTATTTTTACAATATCATTTATTTGATTAAATAACTGCTCTAGCTTTTCTTTTAGGACGATGTGATAATCTTTTCCATAAGCATACCAAGCTATTTGATAAGAGTCTTTAGGCAATAGCTTCTGAGGGTAGTAGTTTAGTGCAACAGAAATAACACTTTTTGAATTAGGTACTAATAGTGTAGTATCAGTTCGTTTGTCAAAGTAGTTCTCTAAATATTGCATTTGGGCATTGTGCTTGTTAGCTATCCAAGTTGTAAAAAACTCAGCATCTGAAATATCTACAGCTCCTGATTGAGCAATACCACAAGCGCTAAAGCCCAACTCTTGTGCTAACTCTTTAATAATACGAGATAGATTTTCTTTAGAGTAGTTTAAACTCATAGCCCTCCTCAATAAGAAACTCTATCGCTCTAGGAAGAGCATACTGTAAATTTCCATTGTTCCAAGACTTTAAGGAGTCGTGGAAAGTTATTATAGATCCATTTCTTGTATATCGCATGACATTAGCAAGTACTTGAGGACCTCTTAGTTTACTACTGTAATCTCTAGTTACTACATCCCACATTATAATTTTATAGTGTTTTTTAAGAAGAAGATATTGCATAACACGCATGTGTCCATGGGGAGGACGAAAAAGGTCTGTATGCATTAATTCTTGAGCTTTTTTAGTGTTTGCTAAGTAGCCTCTAGCAAAGTATTCAAACCCTTTAATGTGGTTGTAGGTATGATTACCTACTTTATGGCCTCGTTCAAGTACCATTTGGAATATATCTGGATGTTTACGGATGTTGTCGCCCACCATAAAAAAAGTAGCTTTGACGTTGTACTTGTCAAGAATATCCAGTACCCAAGGAGTTACCTCTGGAATTGGGCCATCATCAAATGTAAGATAGATGGAGTGCTCCTTAGGATCCATTCTAAAGATTGCACTAGGATATAATGCTCTAAAAAACTTTGGTGGTTGCTCTATTAACATTCGCTATTATTAAGATAATACTCAAGTAGAATTTCTACTTGAGTATTTATTGGGAAGACAAAATTAATAACCTCTTTTGATAGTATTAATACGTTTTGTGATTAATTTATTAAATGAGTCTAATTTTCCTTCATATTCTTTACTTAGATCAATATTATAACGATTAATAGTTGCTGTAATATTGCGTAGCAGGCTCATGTTGTATTGCAAAGTTGATAAAACTGTGATTAGTTGATTATCGTTTAATGATAGTGACCAATCTATGTATGCATAAGCTTTATCAGCTAAATAAGTTGCTATTGAGTCTGCTTCTTTTTGCATTCCTAATACATAATATGACTCGGCCATTATATGAGAATAGCTTTGGAAATCGTGAGGAACATTTTTTGAAGGTATTTGCTCTTCACAATAGCTTAAAACTTCTTTGGCTTTGTCTAGTTCATTATCTTCAATGTATTGGCTCGCTAGCTGTACAAAGGTTCTTCTGTGTGTTAGGCACATACGCATGGCATTTTCGTCTATGTAGATACCATCTGTACTCATTCCTCCAAATTTGAATTTAGTCATTAGGTTTTCGTACATCCTATCTTTATCTAGAGGTATTTGATATGGAACTTTGCTAACATCAATTCCTGGATATAAATTAGCTAATTTATCCTTTTGAATTTGCTCCATATCAAATGGAGTAAACCTATATGCTAAGCCTTCTTGAATTAAGTGTTTGTCCAAGTTTAAATACTCTTCTGCACCTACTGATATTGCTACATATACAGGGCGTTCCCAGTTAGCATTAGCTAAAATTTCTAGCATCATTAGGTTACCTTTTGTTAAGTGGTTTCTCCCTTTTAAAGATATATACATGTAGTCTGGAATTTTATCTTCGTATCCTTTAGGAATATGTATTCCAGATCTTTTAACAGCTTCTTTATCTATTTTTATAGCAAGAGTATCTGTTGGTATAACATTTTTATTGGGGTTATTGGTTAATAGCCACTTATTAAAGATGTTTTGTACTGTAAAAGGATCTTCTCCAAACTCACGGATAAAACGATTCATTTTTGAAGAATCTCCGTTCTCTTTAGCCTCTTTGGCTATCTTGTATTGTTGCTCAATCTCTTTCTTTAGTTCTGGAACAACAGCTACTGAATTGTATCTTTCTCCTCCATAGAACTCTCGACTCCATGTGATGGGTAAGCTAGGTCCAGAATATGATGGACGTTTCATTTGGTCAATATACCAATCAGTATTAAGGTAGCTAAAGTTACAGGTTCTAGCATCTAGTCTGCAACTTTCTACTTCTTGATTATACCAAAGAGGGAAAGTATCATTATCTCCATTATTAAATATAATTGGATTGCCACTTGTTTGTAGTGTATTAAAATAGTTCTGTCCTATATCTCGGGCTAAGTATCTTTTAGATCTGTCGTGATCGTCCCAATTCTGACACCCCATTTGAATAGGTACTAAAAGAGCAACAAGCACAACAGCCATTGAAATCTGCTTAGAGTCTTTTTTAGTAATATCTTTGATGATTTGGATTAATCCGGCTACTCCCATTCCTATCCATATAGCAAAAGCATAGAAAGACCCAGCATAAGCGTAATCTCTTTCTCGTACTTGCATTGGTGTTTGGTTAAGGTAGAATATAATAGCAAGACCTGTCATAAAGAATAGAAGAAAGACTACGGAGAACTGTTGAAGACCTGCTTTTCTGTAGTTTATTTGCCATAGAAGGCCTAATATTCCTAATAAAAAAGGTAGTCCATAATATACATTTCTTCCTTTATTTTCTTTAATATCTTTAGGAAGTTTACTTTGGTCTCCATAAGCCCAATTATCTACAATTGGAATACCTGTAATCCAATTTCCTTTATCTAAATCTCCTTGTCCCTGTAAGTCGTTTTGTCTACCTATAAAGTTCCAGAAGAAATATCGCCAATACATATATCCAACTTGGTATTTTAGCATAAACTGGATATTCTCAAACTGTGTAGGTACTGTTATAGGTATGACTTGGCCATTAAAGTAATATGGTTCTGTCTTTCCTTCTATATTAACCCATTGCTCATAAAATTGTTTGTGTCTGCTACTATACATTCTAGGAAATAGCATATTCTGTGCAAATTTAACGTCACTTGCTTGTTCTATTTCTATGTATTTGTCTTTGTCAGATTCTTTGTTCTTAACAGCAGGAGTATAAGTTTTAGTTATGTTTGAGCGAATAATATTACCCTCTTTATCAAATTCAGGGTAGGACGCATAAGACTGTCCATAAAATAGTGGGCGAGTACCATATTGTTCTCGACCAAGGTAACTTCCTAGCGTGAAAATATCTTCAGGAGAGTTTTGATCCATTGGCGTATTTGCCACCGAACGTAATACTATAAGTGTATATGAAGAATACCCTACCATAATAAATGTAATACACAGTAGAGTCGTATTTAGCACTCTTAACGTAAATATGTTTTTAAACTTATTAATAGCATATCCAAGAGCAATCAATATAATTGCGCCTAGTATTAAACTTTTGTAACCAGTGCTTATAAATGGAACGCCAACCAACGCAACAGATGCTAGAAAGGTTAGAGTTGTTTTTTTTGTTATTTGGTTTTTATGCGATTCAATTAGTGCCCAAGCCAAGACAATAGTTAATATAGCCATATAAGCTAGTACACCGCTGTTAAAAGAAAAACCTAGTGTATTTACAAAAAACAGATCAAAAGCTCCACCCACTTTTATTACTCCAGGAATTAATCCGTAAAGAACAATACCGACTAATAAAAATGAAAAAACAAGCACTAAGAAAGAGCTCTTTAAGGTAGCTTCTGGACGTTTTTTAAAGTAATATACCATAACAATTGCAGGTATACATAATAGGTTTAGTAAGTGTACTCCAATGCTCAAACCTGTTAAGTAAGCGATAAGAATTAACCATCTATCAGCTTGAGGAGTGTCTTCTGATGCATCCCATTTAAGAATAAGCCAAAAAACTACAGCTGTAAATAGTGAAGAGTAGGCATATACCTCACCTTCGACTGCACTAAACCAAAATGTGTCACTAAACATATAAGCAAAGGCTCCTACAAGTCCACTACCTATAATTATTATAAGTTTGTTAATTGTAAAATCTTGGTCGCTATTATGTATTAGTTTTTTTACGAGATAGGTTATAGTCCAAAATAAGAACATAATACATGCTGCACTCATCAGGCCACTCATTAAGTTCACCATCATTGCCACTTTAGAGGGATCGCTAACAAACTGACCAAAAAAGTTGGCTGTAAGCATAAAGAAAGGTGCACCTGGGGGGTGTCCTACCTCTAATTTAAAAGCAGATAAAATAAACTCGGGGCAATCCCAAAAACTTGCCGTAGGTTCAATTGTTAAACCATATACAATTGATGCAATGATAAATACAAGAAAGCCTGTAAGGTTATTAATTTTAGAGTATTGTTTCATATCTAGGACTTATAATTTTCTATTTTCAAGGATACAAATATAGTAATTAGTATTTAGACATACTTCATTAAATAGCAACAAAGCTACTATAACCAATGTTATAGTAGCTTTAAAGTCACTATTTTATTACACTTCCAAATCCTAACAGTGATATAGGACATTGGAATTTTTCTTCAAGCCATTGAGCAGATACTTTGGTTGTAGCTTTATAATCAAGAGTTCTGTTAATACAGGCTAAGCAATTTGATTGTTGAATAGTTGTTACTATATCATGGCTAATAAGAACTACTGCGCACTCTTGTTGAATCTCTTTTAATAAGCTGTATAACTCGGCCTCAAATTTCTTATCAATATAAGTGTTAGGCTCATCTAAAATTAACATGTCAGGCTCTGCTATAAGACTTCTTCCCAGAATTGCTCGTTGTAATTGCCCTCCACTAAGTTCGCCAATAGATCTATGTTCTAGCCCTGTTAATCCCATTCTTTCGATCACTTTAGAAGCAGATGCTTTATCGCTACTTGTATATTGTTGAAAGGCTTTTTTCTTACAACTAAGTCCTGATAAAACAACATCCATTACTGATATTGGAAACTTTTTGTCAATTAGTGTATATTGAGGAAGATAACCTATTATAATATGATCTACTTTAACTCCATTTTTATAAAAAGAGATTTCTCCACTATCAACCTCTTTTAATCCGAGGATGCATCTTATAAGTGTGGTTTTTCCTCCACCATTAGGTCCTATAATACCTAAAAAATCATTTTCATGAATTGTTAAGTCTATATTTTCTAGGACATTATTATTATTATAGGAAGCATTTAGTCTTTTGACTTCAACTATTTTCCTTTTCATAAATGGTTACTGATTATTTACTAGAGCTTTAGTGGTTTTAATTAATTCTTTACTCCACTCATAAGCCAAAGGATTTATAGGAATTATTTTACTATTGGTCTCTTTTGCAATAACTTCTGCATTTTTCTTATCAAATTCAGGCTGGATGAAAATAATGTCAATATCCAGTTCTCTACATGTTTTGATTAAATTCTTTAAATGTGCAGGAGTAGGCTCTTTACCGTCTTCTTCGATAGAGACTTGGGTTAATTTGTTATCTCTTGCAAAATAACTCAATGCCGGATGGTATATCATAAAACCTTTAGGTTTTTTATTCTCATTTAAAAGGTTATTAATAGCTTGTTCGGTATGATTAATTTCGTTCAATAATTTTTTATAGTTCTCTTTATAGACTTCTGCTCGAATAGGATTCAGGCTAATTACTCCATCTAGAATATTTTTAGCTATGATTCTAGCATTAGTAGTAGAGTTCCATGTGTGAGGTTCTACACCCCCAACATGAAAATGATCTCCATGTTGATGTGCTTCGCCATAAATTAAGTCTAAACCTACAGAAGAATCTACAACTTTTAGCTCAGGAGAGTTTTCTAAAAGTTTTGTCATCCAACTAATTTCAAATCCTATATATCCTATTTTGATATATGCTTGACTTTTTGAGAATGCTATAAGTTGTTGTGGAGTAGGGTCGTATGTTTCTGGACTACTTCCTTTAGGAACCATGCTTACAACATTGTAATCATCTTGGACAATAGTCTCTGTAAAATAGCGTAGAGGCTCAATAGTAACCATTATGGTTGGTTTACTGTTGTTGGTATTACCCTGTGGTTTACAGCCCCAAAGTAACACTACTACAAGAGTTAGTATTGCCGATAATATATATTTCGATTTCATATCTTTATTTTTTATTTGCTCTTAAAATTTCTCTTTTTCCTCCAGGAGGTCCAGGAATTCTTTCTACTTCAAAGCCGGCAGACTGTAACATTCTGCGTACAGCTCCTTTAGCACAATATGTAGTTAGAACTCCTCCACTTTTAAGTAGAACATATAACTGATTGAAAAGTTGTTGATTCCACATCTCTGGCTGTTTTTCAGGAGCAAAAGCATCGAAATAAACTACATCAAACTCTTTTTCAGAAGTAAACTCTTTTAGTCTAGTAAAATCAAATAAGTGTTTTGTTAGCTCAAATTTATCAGTAATTTTTGTGGTTTTATTCCATTGAGCCTCTATTATTGCGCTATAGTATTCTGAGTTGGTGTATCCTAGCTCACAGACATCTTGCCATGTTAATGGGAATAGCTCAAGACTATGGTAACTAGTTTTTATACCGTTTTCATTGGCGGCAAAAAGAGTTTCTATAGCATTAAGACCTGTTCCAAAGCCTACTTCTAATACTTTAACTTCGTTTTTATTTAGATGTAAAAATCCCTCTTGAATAAAAATGTGTTTAGATTCTGTTAAAGCACCTTTAGTTGAGTGGTAGTGCTCATTTAATTGAGGTACAAATAAAGTGTTACTACCATCATCTGTTTTTTCTTTTATTATGTGATTCATCAGTTTATAAATAGTTAAAAATACCTAGTGCTATTAGTACTACAATGATATATCTTAGGACCTTACCAATAAACATACTTATAGTTACAGCCCATACGTTGCTCCTAAGAAAACCTAATGCTACTATAATTAAGCTTCCTAAAATTGGGATAAAAGCAAAAAAGGCAATAAAAGCGCTACGATTATATAGGTATATTCTCATAGCTCTAATTCGAGCTGGATTCATGTGAAAGTATTTTACTAACCAATCCATTTTACCCATTCGCCCAATTATATAACAAGTAAGGCTGCCTAATGTATTTCCTAGAGTCGCGTATATTAAGCATAAATATGGATTTAAACCAGTTGACGGGTGGATAATAGCTGCCAAAACAGCTTCAGAGCTAAAAGGGACAATGCTACCTGCCAAAAAAGCAGATATAAACATTCCCCAGTATCCCCAGTTTACTAAAAATTGTATAATGGTATCCATATATTAATGTAAAGTATTCCGATTAGCATTATAATAAAAATTATAAATATGATATTGCTAACTTTATTTTGATAGGTAAATAGTGCATTGCTAAGTATAAAGCAAATTGATGCTAAGTAAAGAGGTATATATTGATCTACATGTAGTGGGTCTATAAGTGTTAGTGTAGTTAAACCTATTGATATAATAAAAAAGAAGTTGAGTATATAATAAGTCTTTATTCTCATTTTACTTTGTGGAAGTAACATATATACACTAGAAGCTAACACAAGGATTAATATAAATGCCAATGAGGTGTATTGTTGAATAGATAGTGCTTTGTAAGAATCTATAATGTTACTCCATGAAAAAAGATTATAAAAAGAAGAATAGAAAAGCTCTATGTCTCCAGTTATATAAGAATAGGAGAAATGAAGCCATAGTGGGAATAGAAAACCTAAAGTTGAAGCTATAAAAGTTTTGAAATTTAGGCTACCGAAAGTTCCAGCCGAAATTAAGAAGAGTGGGTAGATAAGAATTAATTTTGGAATGGTTAAAAATGATAGTCCCCAAAAAAGACCAACATAAAAAAAGACTTTGGGAGCATTATTTACCTTATAAGTTTTAAATAAAAAATAGCAGCAGGCAAGGGTGAATATAGTAGCTATTAAGCCTGTATTTAGATAATGTAATTGTGGTATAGATGTAACTAAGAGTAAGTAAATAGAAGACTGTACAGTAGCTCTTTGATTAATAATGCTAAATACGTTGTTAAATATAATAAGTAAATAGCCTATAAAAAAATAGCCAGCAAAAGCGGATACTTGGCTTAATAGACTATTTAATTCATCAACATTCCCAGCTATAGGCCATTCTGATATATAAATTAAAGAGCTAGCGTCCTTACTTACTTTAAGAAGGTTACATACAATCCAAATAGCTAAACATATAAAGCTAATAATGGGCAGAACTAGTCTGCCCTTTAGAAATCTTTTTTGTAGGTTAAATATTATCATATTTAATATTTATAAGTCGAATCCTATATCTTTTCTAAAATACTTTTTATTATAACTAATTTGATTTGCCACATCGAAGCACTTCTTTAAAGCATCCTCTTTGTTTTCGCCATAAGCAGAAACAGCTAATACACGTCCACCATTAGTCGTTAGTTTTTCATTATTGAACTTTGTTCCTGCATGGAAGACTATAACATCTTCATTATACTCTTTAGGAATATCTATCAGGTATCCTTTATCGTAATTCTCGGGGTAACCACCACTAACAAGCATTACACAGGTTGCATATCTATTGTCAAGTACAAGTTCTTTAGTGTTTAAGTTTTCATCTCTTACACCTTCAAATAGCTCTACTAAGTCACTTTTAACTCGTAGCATAACACTCTCTGTTTCAGGGTCACCCATTCTTACATTATACTCAATAACGTATGGTTCTCCATTTACATTAATAAGACCTATAAATATAAACCCTTTATATATAATATTTTCTTTTTTAAGTCCTGTAATGGTAGGCTCTATAATTCTCTCTGTAACTTTATTCATGTACTTCTCATCAGCAAAGCCGACAGGAGTAACACTTCCCATTCCTCCAGTATTTAATCCAGTGTCTCCTTCGCCAATCCTTTTATAGTCTTTGGCTACAGGTAGGACTTTATAGTTTTCACCATCAGACAGTACAAATACAGAGCATTCTATTCCAGATAGAAATTCCTCAATTACTACTACACTACTGGCATCTCCAAAGCGTCCTGAAAGCATATCTTTAAGCTCTTTTTTAGCTTCGTCAAGTGTAGGTAGTATAAGAACCCCTTTGCCAGCACATAAACCATCAGCTTTAAGTACATAAGGTGCTTCAAGACTCTCTAAAAAAGTATAACCCTCTTCAATATTAGATGGATTAACACTTTTGTATCTAGCAGTAGGGATATTATATTTTTGCATAAACTCTTTAGCAAACTCCTTACTACCTTCTAGTGTAGCCCCTTTTTTAGAAGGACCTATTACCGTTATATCCTTAAGTTGTTGATCAGCTTTAATAAAGTCATAGATACCACGTACTAGTGGGTCTTCTGGTCCAACAACAATCATCTCTATATTATGCTTTAGACAGAAAGCTTTAATTTCAGAGAAATCCTTTATATCGATTTCTACATTTGTACCTAGTTGCGCTGTTCCTGGATTTCCTGGTGCAATATAAAAGTTTTTAACTATAGGGCTTTGTGCTATTTTCCAAGCTAAAGCATGTTCTCTACCTCCCGAACCAAGCAATAATAAATTCATAGTGTTTTACTTAACTGAGTTATATTTATAAATGACTATCAAAGTAGCGAGTTATTTTTTCATGAAGATGTACTCTATCTCTGCCACGCACATTATGAGCATGTCCGGGGTAAATAAATAGATCTGGATAAGTTCTAGCATCAATACATGCTTTCATGAATGAGTATGTATGTTGCGGTACACAGGTTGAATCGTGTCCATCATGAATAATAAGGAGATTCCCTTTTAATTGCCCTGCGTAGTTGCACAGATTTGTTTTTTCATACCCTTCAGGGTTACTTTGAGGGGTGTCCATGTAACGCTCTCCGTACATTATTTCATAATATTTCCAATCTATAACAGGTCCCCCTGCTACACCTACTTTATATAAATCAGGGTATTTTAATAGAAGAGCTGTGGTCATATGGCCACCAAAACTCCATCCGTGTACACCAATTCTATCCATATCTACATAACCTAGCTTTTTAAGAACATTAAGTCCAGCTACCTGGTCTTCACCTTCTATAATGCCTAGATTTCTAAAAGTAGCGCTTTCAAACTCATAACCTCTATTGTCACTACCTCTGTTATCTACAGTTAGTACAACGTAACCTTTATTGGCCATATAAATATCCCAACCTCTAACTCCATAGTTCCATGAGTCATTAATCATTTGTGCATGTGGTCCACCATATACATATACTACAGCAGGGTGTTTTTTTTGCTTATCTATATTCTTAGCTTGAACTAGTCTATAGTATAAATCGGTAACACCATCGGCTGCTTTAATTGTACCTACAGTTATTTCTGGTATTTCATAACCTTTATAAGGGTTAGGTGCTTTTAAAAGATTTATTCTTTTATTAGATTTTACATTAAGAAGATCTATTGTATTTGGAGTAGATGGTGATGAATACCTGTCAATTAAGTATTGACCAGATTGGCTTAAAATAGGGTAGTGAACTCCCTCTTGGTTATCTAGTGATCTAATTTTACCAGTTTTAGTAGATATAGCTAGTATATTAGTTTTTAACGGTGAGTAGTAAGTGCTAGTAACAATAACCTCTTTGGTATACTTATTAAACCCTAGAATATCTTTGATAAGCCAGTCGCCTTTGGTCAGTTGCTTAAGCTCCTTTCCTGAAGTGTCACCTATATATAAGTGATTATAGCCACTTTTTTCACTTTGGTAAATAAATTGATTATTAGACCATGGTAAAAAGTGAATAGGGCTTTGTGGTTCTACATATTTAGCATGTTTTTCTTCGTAAAGAATACTTATCAGTTTGCCAGTTATAGCATTATATGCAGATAGCTTAGAGTGATTTTGATCTCGATTTAGCTCTATAAGGTAAACTGTTTTTTCATCAGGAGACCAACTAATGTTTGTAAAGTATCTATCTGTTGGATCTCCAGTTTCAAGGTATGTAACATTATTATCTAGTGTAGAGTATATTCCTACATAAACCTTGTGGCTTGTCATTCCAGCCATAGGATACCTAACAGGATCGTGAGTTGCTACTCTTGTAGTAATATCAACTAGGGGATAGGTTGAAACCATGCTTTCATCCATATTATAAAATGCAAGCATGTTTCCATTAGGGCTCCAAAAAGTTCCTTTATTGATACCAAACTCATTTCTGTGTACAGCTTGGCCAGCCACTTTACCTTCTTCATTATTAGTTACCTGATGGCTATTAACATACAAGTTATTCTTAATGGTATAAGCTATAAAGTTTTTAGAAATAAATAAATCTTTGTTTTGTGCTTTTTCATCTATTGTAATAAGAGTTTCAGCCGTAGAGTTATCAAGGTTTATTTTGATATACTGCCCATTATGATTAAATAGTAAGCTTGTTTCTTTAGCCCAAGGCATTGTGATCTGATAAAAGCTTCTCATTTTTGGAAGATTATGGTCTGCCAGTATGGTATTCACTTTATCTAGCTCGGCGATACACTCTTTTTCTCCATTGTTTGGGTTAATAGTATAGAGCGAAGTATAATCGGGCTCAATACATATATTACCCCACCAATCTAGGTTGTAAAGAGTCTTAGTAAATAAGTAATGATCTCCACCTGGAATTAACTCCTCCAAAGAAGGAGCTTTTAAATTGTCGCTTTGTCCCATTACAACTGTGTTTACTAAAATCAGGCCTAAAAGCAGGCTTACTATCTTTTTCATAATGTACTATTTAAGTGTCTTTAAATGCTTTATTCTTTATTAAAGTCCGATCTGTTGAATCTTTTGCGTTGACTAGGTTTTTTATCAGAGTCAAACTTTCTTTCAGAATTAAACTTTCTCTCTCCTCCGAA
>JASLCG010000122.1 GCA_030151885.1 Bacteroides sp. | reverse complement strand
GATTCGAACGCTTGACCCACGCCTTAGAAGGGCGTTGCTCTATCCAGCTGAGCTACGGAACCATCCTCATTTGCGATTGCAAAGGTAGCAGCTTTTTATAAACTACCAAATAAAAAAATAACTTTTTATTTGAGTAAAATCGCTTTACAAATTTAACAAGCTTCTAAACACCTAGTAATATCACAGATTTATAAGCTATTACACTTTTTACACCCAAAAAACCGATTGACTCAATATATTTTTAAAAAATAGGCAGAAACAAATAAACTGCCTCTGCCTAAATGATTAATTTTCCAAAAACTTAGCAACTAAGCCAAAATCTCGATGCAATTTGAAGTTAGCTTTTAACTGTCGTTTCGAGATTAGTGTTTTTTGGTTAATATCTTCTAGCATATTGCTTAACTTATATTCTGCCAACCAGCAGTCGAAACCTTGATACAAGTGTTTTTCTTTTACATTGTAGTGATTAAACACTAGATAAGTTCCCAAACTTACCTCTTTAAAGTAGATAGGGGCCATTCTTGAGAAGTTACCTGCAGTATCAATCGTACGAGTGAACTTGTATTTAGCAAGCATTTTTTGAATATCTTCAACTTCATTTCTGACTCTATAGTTAGGGTCTGCTTTTAAAAGATATTCATGTGCTTCATTATCATCGAGCTCATCTCTTAGTTCATTATAAAAAGACTTATACTGTCTAATTGGATTTTCAATAATAAATAAATCAAAAATTTTATTATATTCTACTCCTGGAATTGTAGAGAAGTCTTTGTCTTTTAATCTATCAAAAAAAGCATCTTCAATCTGCTCAAAATCTACAGGGAATATACCTTCACCAGTTCTGCGGTAGAAAACTCGTCTATTGTCCAACTTCGTTTGACAAAATCCTATTTCACGCAAATATCTATAAATATTAGCTCGACACTGAGCATCATAAGAGACTACAACTTGACCGTTTTCTTGCCTCTCTACCACGACAAAATCATTAATATGGGCTTTCATATGCATACAGGATTTAATTAATTAGACATTCATGAATAATATAGGGGGTAAGAACGCTTTATGTATTAAATATAATAAAAATAAGCATTAACACAATGACTATCAGTATATTTATACATACCAAATAGTATGTTTAAGAACATAACTAAGTCTTAAACATTCACTCCAAATTATTATAGAATAAAGTCTTACTATTTAAAGCTAAAACATACAATAAAACTACAAGCCAACGGGAAGTTTCAATAAGTACCAGACAATAAAAAACAGTGTCCATACTAATAAGATAAACACAGAGAAATACCAAGTAGTTTTGAAAAGAAAAGAGAAGCTTACATTAGGAATATACCTATTAATCAAAACAAGTACAAAAGGTGAATAATAAAGAAATGGAGTAAAGGCATTTGTAGAGCTCTCTCCTAGCCTATAAGCCGCCTGTAATACATCTGGAGATACTCCTAGATCCCAAAATAGTGGAATAAATATAGGAGCTATCAAAGTCCACTTTCCTACCGCAGATACCATACATATATTTACAAGAGCACTATAAACTATTATGGCTATCAACATTCCTAAATTAGAGAGTTCTAAATCGGCTACAATATGACCAAAGTACAGAACTATAAACTGATCAAATCTAGTGTATGTCAAACAGGCAAAAAACTGAGAAGCAAAAAAAGCAATAACAAAGAATAGACTAAACTCTTTTATAAAAAACCCAAAACCAGCCACGACATCTCTGTCCGACCTGTATTTACCTAAAAAGAGTCCATAAGTCAACCCCATCAAGCCAATAGTAAACGATAATATTAATAAAGCACCCATTATAAAAGGTGACCGGATTAATTGGCCACTTACACCTCTAAACAGACCGATCGGAGAAAATGTAAGCCATAAGAATAACGCTAAGAACAACAACCCAACAACGATTGCCAACTTTAAAGATCTTCTTTCTCGCTGTGATAGTAAGGGCTCTTTTGATAGATTTATGCTATAACCTATTTTTTTAAGCTGAGGCTTAAGTATTGTTCTTCCAACCACCAGTATTACAGCAAACAACACTACAGTAGATGTAGCCATAAAGTAATAGTTAGCATAAGTGCCCGAACTAAAATTTTGAGGTTCTAAATTAACCGTTATTTCTGCTGATATCTTTGCCAACAATGGGTCCATGGAACTAACAACAACATTTGCACTATATCCACACGACACAGCCACAAAAGTGAGCAACATAGCATACAACGGATTAATACCAAGCCTAGGGGCTAACAACATGACAAGGGGAAGTAAAAATACATATCCAGCATCTCCCAACACATTTGACAATATAGCTAAGGCTATAAAAAGAGACAATCCGTATATAGCAGTAAATTTACCTTGTGGAATTTTTCTGCAAAGGGCAGATAGGAATCCACTATGCTCGGCCAAACCTAAACCCAAAAGTGAAACAACTACCATACCTATAGGTGCAAAAGAACTAAAGTTTGTTATAAGGTTGCGAAGTAACCATCGGCTACCTTCTGCATTAAAAAGGCTCTGCACCTGTAAATAGCTATTTGTGTGCAGATTAAAGACACTAATACTATAAATATCTAGCAACCA
>JASLCG010000103.1 GCA_030151885.1 Bacteroides sp. | reverse complement strand
CACTAACTACTCCTTTAATTGAATTTGCTTGTTGTGTTGTTTCATAAGTACTAGTGGATTCTGCTCGAACATTAGACGGAGCAAAATAAAGTAAACCCACACAGAGAACTATGCCAAGCACTTTTGATCGTTTAAGCATAAATAAAGATTTTGTGTTAAATAATATAAATACTAGATTCCTTATCAGGATTAATATGTTTCTTAATTTATGTGACAAACATATTATTTATATTTAATAATCAGAAGTTTTTTAACTCATATTTTTCAAATCCTTATAAAAACAATAACAAACGCAGCTTATTTAATTAATTTTATTAAGATATATAAATGCAAAACGGTCTATTCTTAAGAATAGACCGTTTTGTATTTTTAATATTACAATAAATTATTTAAGAATACATTTTATCTCTTAACTCTTTAATATGTTCAGAATGAATGTAATCATCATAGTTCATCATTTTATCTATAATACCATTTGGTGTTAATTCAATAATTCTATTAGCTACAGTTTGTATAAACTCATGGTCGTGTGACGAAAACAACACATTACCCTTATAAGTTTTCAAATTATTATTAAAAGCTTGAATAGATTCTAGATCTAAATGGTTTGTTGGTGTATCTAATATCAAGCAGTTTGCATTTTTCAATTGCATTTTAGCAATCATACATCTCATTTTTTCACCACCAGAAAGTACATTTACCTTTTTAAGCACCTCTTCTCCAGAGAATAACATTCTACCTAAAAAGCTCTTCAAGTATATGTCATTTCCCGAGCTAAACTGTCCTAGCCAATCTACAAGATTTAGATCAGAATTAAAATACTTAGTATTATCGACAGGAAGATAGGCAGTTGTTATCGTAACACCCCATTTAAATGTTCCTGCAACAGGCTGCTGCTCTTCATTAATAATTTCAAAGAAAGCAGTCATTGCACGAGGATCTTTTGATATAAATACAATCTTATCATCCTTCTCTACATTAAAGTTTACATTTTTAAATAGAGGAGAACCATCAGGAGCATTCGCAGCCAAACCATCTACCTCAAGAATTTGATTCCCTGGTTCACGTTCTGGAGTAAAAATAATACCTGGGTACTTACGAGAAGATGGTTTAATTTCATCTACATTAAGTTTTTCAAGCATTTTTCTACGGCTTGTTGCTTGACGGCTTTTTGCAACGTTAGCACTAAAACGACGAATAAACTCTTCTAACTCTTTCTTTTTATCTTCTGCCTTAGCTCGTTGATTCTGTTGTTGTCTTAAAGCCAACTGACTAGATTCATACCAAAACGAGTAGTTACCAGCAAACATATTGATTTTGTTAAAATCAATATCTATTGTATGTGTACTTACTGAGTCTAAGAAGTGACGGTCATGGCTAACAACAAGTACAGTATGTTCACAATTAGCTAAATAGTCTTCCAACCAAGCTACAGTCTCCATATCCAAGTCGTTCGTAGGCTCATCTAATAGTAAGTTATCTGGTTCACCGTATAGTGCTTGTGCTAACATAACTCGCACCTTTTGCTTACCACTAAGCTCACCCATTAATGTGTAATGTAAATCTTCTTTTACACCAAGTCCACTTAATAGAGATGCAGCATCACTTTCAGCATTCCACCCATCAAGCTCAGCAAACTTCTCTTCAAGTTCTGCAACTTTCAGACCATCTTCATCATTAAAATCAGGTTTAGCATAAAGAGCCTCTCTCTGTTTCATGATATCCCATAAAACAGTATGTCCCATCATTACTGTATCTAATACAGTATATTCATCCCATTTAAAGTGATCCTGACTCAACACTGATAGTCTTTCTCCAGGACCAAGTGATACATTACCTGTTGTAGGATCCAACTCTCCAGAAATGACCTTTAAGAAAGTAGATTTACCAGCACCATTTGCACCGATTACACCATAGCAGTTTCCACTTGTAAATTTTAAATTTACATCATTAAATAAAACTCTTTTACCAAACTGAACAGAAATGTTTGTGGCTGTTATCATTCTCTATATTATTAAATTTCAATTTTAAATCGGACGCAAAGGTAAGGATTTATTACTAAATAGGAATTTGTATTAGTGACAATCTGGCATAAAAAAGATATCTTTGCCATTTCTTATGACATTTTTGCTTATGGCAAAGTTTTTGTATGATAAAGAGTGTTGATAGACAACATACAAATAGAAACAAAAATACACTATATATAAATTATGAGTAACAAGACTAAGCATAACTCTGACGAAAGAGCAGAAGACCAAAACAAATTGAACGAAGAATTAAATAATATTGCAGAAGAAGCTAATGAGACTCTGACTGAAGATAATAAAGAGACTAAAGAAGAACATGAAACTGCTAAAGATGATGAACAGTCTGTTGTTGAAAAACTTCAAGAGGCACTAGAGGATCAAAAAGATAAATACTTACGACTATCTGCCGAGTTTGATAACTATCGCAAACGAACACTCAAAGAAAAATCGGAACTCATCCTTAATGGTGGAGAAAAAAGTATTTCAAGCATACTGCCTGTTATTGACGACTTTGAGAGAGCTATAAAGTCAATGGAAACTGCCGAAGATGTTAATGCAGTCAAAGAAGGAGTAGAGCTTATATATGATAAGCTGATGAAAACCTTAGAAAAAAATGGTGTTAAAGTTATAGAGACTGAAAAAATGCCATTAGATACAGACTTTCATGAAGCTATAGCAGTAATACCTGCACCACAAGAAGATCTTAAAGGTAAAATTGTTGATTGTGTACAAACAGGATATACACTTAACGAGAAAGTTATAAGACATTCTAAGGTAGTTGTAGGAGAATAACGAAGAGACTATGGAAAAAAGAGATTTTTACGAAGTTCTGGGTGTCAAAAAAGACGCTACAGATGCAGAGATAAAAAAAGCATACAGAAAAAAGGCCATTCAATATCATCCAGACAAAAATCCAGACGATAAAGAAGCTGAGGAAAAATTTAAAGAGGCTGCTGAAGCATATGAAGTGCTAAGTAACCCTGATAAACGTGCAAGATATGACCAATTTGGGCATGCAGGTGTTGGGGGTGCAGCAGGAGCTGGAGGTTTCAGTGGCCAAGGTATGTCTATGGATGATATATTCTCTATGTTTGGAGATATATTTGGAGGACATGGAGGCGGAGGTGGCTTCGGTGGTTTTGGCGGATTTGGTGGCTTTGGCGGTGGATCTGGCAGAAGACAACCTAGACAATTCCGTGGATCCGACTTAAGAATTAGGGTAAAGCTTACTCTAAAAGAGATATTAGAAGGCACTACCAAGAAGCTAAAAATTAAAAAATATGTAAACTGTGAGCATTGCCATGGATCCGGTGCAGAAGGAAATAGTGGCTCTGAAACTTGTACTTCTTGTAATGGTTCTGGAACTATTATAACATCGCAGCAAACTATATTAGGGACAATGCAAACCCAAACGACATGTCCTAAGTGTCATGGAGAGGGCAAAATCATAAAAGACAAATGTAAAAAATGCTCTGGAGATGGAATTGTCTATGGTGAAGAGGTAGTTGAAGTACAAATTCCAGCTGGTGTACAAGATGGTATGCAATTAAGTATGTCTGGAAAAGGTAATGCAGGTAAACATAACGGCGTACCAGGAGATTTAATTATCTTAATATCAGAAATCGAAGATAAGGAGCTAATCAGAGATGGTAATGACCTCGTTTATAATTTACTCTTAGACCTACCAACTGCTATGTTAGGAGGTAGTGTAGAGGTACCTACCATAAATGGTAAAGCTAAAGTTACTATCGCAGCGGGTACACAACCTGGTAAAATACTTAGACTTAAAGGTAAAGGATTGCCAAGCTTAAGCCAATATGGCTACGGAGGTGGTATGGGAGATTTACTTGTTAATATCAATATATATATACCAGAGAAGTTAAGTTCGGATGAAAAGAAAAAAATTGAAGCACTTAAAGAAAGTAAAAACTTCAAGCCAAGCCAAGCCGAACAAGATAAAATGAAAAATAACTTTAGAAACTTATTTAGATAATCGTTTTTTCATAACATACAAAGAGGGGGATTTTAAGTAATACTTAAAATCCCCCTCTTTTATATGCTTTATTACTAAATCCTATTTACCAATCCTTTCTAACAAAGGCCAGTTTGGATCTTCTACATGGCTATTGTCCATTTTATTCTTTAGACTTTCGGCTATCTCTGGATATTTATTTATAACGTTCCACTTTTCAGATGGATCTGATGCTACATTATATAATTCATAATATCCACCATTTTTTCGGATGTTTTGACGAATAAGTTTCCAATTGCCAGATCTTATAGCTTGGCGGCCACCCATCTCTTGAAACTCAAAGTATAAGTAATCATGCTCCTTTTGCTTACCCTTATTAGTTAATGTTGGCAATATGCTTAAGCCATCACCACAAGATTTTTTATTCTTATTACCTAATATTTGAGAAAAAGTTGGTACAATATCCCAAAAAGCAAAAAGCAAATCACTAGCTGTTCCTGCTTCTATCTTATTATTCCAAGATGCAATAAAAGGCACACGAATACCTCCTTCATAAAGATCTCTTTTATACCCTCTAAAAACTCCGTTACTATTAAAAAAATCAGGATCGGCCCCACCCTCTTGGTGTGGACCATTATCACTAGTAAATACAATCAAAGTATTATCATATAAACCCTTTTCCTTTAAAGCCTCAACAATTTGACCTACATAAACATCTAAACGTGTAATCATGGCTGCAAAAGTAGCTCTCGGATGTTCTTGCGAACAATAACCTCCTTTTCTAAATGCAGGCCCTGAATCAGTACCTCTATAAGCTTTTTCTGGATACTTACCTCTTAACTTTTGAATGATACTATCTTCAGGCACAATTAATTCTGCATGAGGTAAAATAGTAGGTACGAACAAGAAAAAAGGTGTATTAGCATCCTGTTTATCAATAAATTTCATACACTGCTCATGAATCAAATCTTGAGAGTAAGTACCAAAACCACCATTATAATTACCTGGAAGTTCTATACGCTCTTGATTATGCCACAGGTGATCTGGATAATAATTATGTGCTAACAATTGACAATTGTACCCAAAAAACTCATCTACGAACTGATTATTTGGATCACCTACGGAACCAGGAGAACCTAATCCCCACTTACCAAAAGCCCCAGTATTATAACCAGCTTCTTTAAATAGTTTAAAAAGAGTATTCGAGTTTTCTGGTATTGGATATTGTCCTTCAGGTTTTACCTCATGATTACCACGAACAGGTGTGTGTCCTGTATGCATTCCAGTAATTAAACTAGAACGCGATGGAGCACTTACTGTGGTTCCTGAATAACATTGCGTAAAACGCATTCCTTGCAATGCCAACTTATCGATATTAGGCGTATCAAATTTTTCTTGTCCATAGCAACTTAAATCTCCATAACCTAAATCATCGGCTATAATAAAAACAACATTAGGTTTTGATTGATTCTGCTTTTCAACTTTTGCAGCTTGTGCGATAGGAACTGTCAGACTACACAAAGAGCCTGCCAATAAAAGTTTGTTCTTCATTTGTGTTCTTCTTTTTTAAAATGTATCATATAAAATGAAATACACTATAATTTTGTAAATTGTTGGTTTAAAAAATAAAGAAAAAAGTATGTCTTTATGCTATAAAAATCAACTAGAATAAGGTAACTTTATTCTCTGCTGATATTTTATATCTAACAAAGTAACTAATATTATATCAAAGTAGTGTACTTTTGCCACTATAAAAATTTAAAGAATGAAAATAACTATTGTAGCTGGGGCACGTCCCAATTTCATGAAAATAGCTCCTATTATTAGAGCTATTGATAATACAAAAGATACTGGGCATTCTATAACTTATCGCCTAGTATATACTGGTAAGAAAAACGACACATCAATAGATGACTCTCTCTTTTCGGATTTAGGTATTAAAGAGCCTAACAGTTATTTAGGTATAGATGATAAAAACTTTGCCGAATTAGCAGCACATATCATGATTGCTTTTGATAAAGAACTTATAGAGAATCCTACTCAAGTTGTACTAGTAGTAGATGATTTAACAGCTACAATGAGTTGTGCTATTACTGCTAAAAAAAGAGGTGTTAAAGTAGCACATTTAGTAGCAGGCACACGCTCTTTCGATATTAATATGCCTAAAGAGATGAACAGAGTTATTACGGATAACCTATCCGATTTCTTGTTTACAGCTGGTTCTGATGCGAATAGAAACCTAAACCAAACAGGGACATCAGACTCTAATGTATTCCATGTAGGGAATATACTTATTGATACAATACGTTACAATAGAACAAGACTACTTAAACCTGCTTGGTTTACTGTTCTTGGACTAGAAGAAGACAAGTATATTCTATTAACTCTTAATAAAAGAAGCTTACTTCAAAATAGAGCTAACTTTAAGAAACTGATAGAAACTGTAGTAGAAAACAATGCAGGCTATAAGATTATAGCTCCAGTAAGACCTTATGTAGAGAAAGCCATTAACGAACTACAAATAAATAACGATAGTTTACACGTTATGCCATCTCAAAACTATTTACACTTCGGATATTTAGTAGAAAAAGCACACGCTATAATAACCGACTC
Organism: Bacteroides sp.; assembly: GCA_030151885.1. Classification (GTDB taxonomy): domain Bacteria; phylum Bacteroidota; class Bacteroidia; order Bacteroidales; family Bacteroidaceae; genus Bacteroides_E. Next base: position 9,169 of record JASLCG010000103.1, on the reverse strand, counting down.
TGGAAATGTAGCAGAAGAAGCAACCTTTTTAGGTGTGCCTTGTATCAGCTTAAGCGATTATGCAGAGCATCCAGAAACCCATAGAATTGGCACTAACGAACTTGTAGGAGAAGATCCTGAGCGATTAAAAGAGGCACTAAAAAAGCTACACCAAGGCGAATGGAAAGAAGGAAAACTACCCGAAAGATGGGATGGTAGAACTGCCGAAAGAATAATTCAAATTTTAAGTGAACACTAATCACCACTATTTATAATTAAAGCAGGGTTTAAATCTTAAGATTTAAACCCTGCTTTAATATTTATACGAGTAAAATATCACCTCTAACAATTACCTAACACGCAGTACATCGCCAACTTTAGGCATATAATCTGGATCTTTTTTATTCATTCTATACAGATTACTTAGCTTAATACCCACTATTTGAGAGATAGTGTGCATAGAGTCACCCGACTTGACTTTGTATATCGATTTAGTTAACGATTTCTTACGCTTTGTCTTTAAGTAAACAATATCACCTGCCTCTAACGTATAACCAGCATGTAAATCATTATATTTTATAAGTTTCTTAGCACTTATGCCAAACTCTCTATTAATATCCTCAAAGGTATCTCCTGAACGAGCTACTATATAGGCTAAATCATTGTTAAGAAAAACTTGATGAGCTACAATAGGTTTTAAAGCCATCTCCTTTTCCGCAGCTTTTCTACTTTTACGTACTCTAAACCATTTTCTATTACTCTTCGATGTTGCTGCTACTTTACTAGATCCTTTATACTTACCACTATCATACTTATACAACTCATAGTCTTCTATAAGCGATATCAAAATATTAGCATACGAAGGGTTTGTTGCATATCCAGCTTTTTTCAATCCACGAGCCCAACCTTTGTAGTCTTTTATATCTAGTTTAAAAAGGAATGCATATCTTGTACCATTGGCCAAGAATAAAGAGTGATCTCTATACGACTCTGTAGCATTTCTATACACTCTAAAACACTCTCCTTTTGCATCGTCGTCATGGTAAGTTTTTTTACCCTTCCAACTTTTACCACACTTAATACCAAAGTGGTTATTACTTTTCTTCGCCAAAGTACTCAGCCCCGAGCCACTCTCTAAAATTCCCTGAGCTAAGGTTATACTTGCTGGTATCTTATAAAGCTTCATTTCTTGAATAGCTATAGCTTTATATTGTTCTATATAATTTTCTACCTTCGGATTTTTCTTTTTAGCTGCTTGTGCATAAAAGGGAAGTAACAATAAAAAAGTTAGAACAATTCCTAACTTAAAACTCTGTGAACCCATATACGTTTGTTTGATTTATTAATCTTCTACTACAAATAACTACAAAAAAATTGGGATTATCAATCTCTTTTTTAACTTTGTATAGTACACATAATTGTACAATAACAGATTTTAGACTTATATGAAAGATTTAACAATAACGTCTATCTTCAAAGTTTATCACTACGATGAACTAAACGAAGCAGATAAAAAGCTTGTAGACCAAGCTAAAGCAGCGTGTGAACGCAGCTATGCTCCTTATTCAAATTTTGCTGTTGGAGCTGCAGCACTTCTTTCAAACGGAGTAACAGTTACAGGTAGTAACCAAGAAAATGCAGCATACCCTTCGGGTACATGTGCAGAGAGAACAACACTGTTTTATGCAAATTCTCAATATCCAGATGCAGCAATTGATACTTTAGTAGTAGCAGCACACAATTCAGAGAGCTTTTTAACATCTCCAATACCTCCATGTGGAGCTTGTAGACAAGTTATATTAGAGACTGAAAAGAGATATAAAACTCCTATCAGAATTTTGCTTTATGGAGATGAAGAAATATATGAGTGTGAAGGTATTGCTAATTTATTGCCTTTATCATTTGACGCAAGCTCAATGGATTAAATATGAATTATCAAGATAAAAATTGGTGGTTCATTTTTTTTCAAAATAAAGTTCTTATACAAGAGGAAGCAAGTAAGTTTACATTACCTACTTGCTTTCCTAGTTTTCTTATTGGCCAGTCCAATGAGAAAGTTCATAATTTTAAGTCTACAAATGGTGTTAATTGCAGTGCTGTTGCAATTAACACTATTCATGAAGAACAACTTCCACCAACTTACGAACTTATAAACTTAAGAAACTCTTATTTTAAATTACCCCTTTCTCTTTATAAAGCTGCTGGTATGGCCTATCAGCTACTTTATTGGGATAAGAATACAAAATTTTGTCCTGTGTGTGGCAATAGAACAGAGCAGGTAACAGCTATAATGAAAAAATGCTCAAAGTGTGGTAAAGAACAATACCCTACAATAAACACAGCCATTATCGTATTAATAACCAAAGGTGATGAAATTTTATTAGCTCGAGGACACAAGCTTCGAGGGAATTTCTATGGACTAATTGCTGGTTTTCTAGAGGTTGGAGAGACCTTAGAAGAATGCGTGCATAGAGAAGTTATGGAAGAGACAAATATTAAAATAAAGAACTTAAGATATTTTGGCAATCAAACTTGGCCCTACCCTTCTGGTTTAATGATAGGCTTCATTGCAGAATATGACTCTGGAGAGATTAAGATACAAGAAGAAGAGTTAAAAAGTGCCGCTTTTTACCATAAAGACAATCTCCCTAACTTACCTCAAAAGCTTAGCTTAGCTAGAAAAATGATAGATGCTTGGCTTAATAAAGAATAAGTGCCGACATCACTTTCCTATGTTGCCGATGTACCTCAGGTATGTTGCCGACAAGACTGAGGTATGTTGCCGATACAACAGAGGTTAGTCGCCGACATCAAAGAAGCACCTCTGCAATACTCCTCCTCTATATACCTATAAAAAAAGAGCATATACTTTAAGTATATGCTCTTTTAAAATATTAATGTATTTATTAAACGCCTAATTCTTTAACAATAGCATCAATCTTAGCATCGGCAGTAGCATTTGCCTTATTATAATCTGCTCTTGTTTTCATTTCTCCTTTTACCTCAATATAGAATTTTATTTTAGGTTCTGTTCCTGAAGGACGGATAGATACTTTAGAACCATCTTCAGTAAAATATTGAAGTACATTAGATGTATCTGGCATATCAAGTTTTGATACGTTACCTTTATCATCTTTTGCTTCTAATGATTGGAAGTCTTTGTATAAGGTAATTTTAGAACCACCTAATTCCTTAGGAGGATTATGACGGAATTTTTCCATCAAAGCTTTTATCTCTTCAGCACCACTTTTACCTTGTCTTACTACACTAATACCTCTTTCACGAGAGAATCCAAACTCAATGTAAATATCTTGTAATAGTTCATAAAGAGTTTTACCATTGTCTTTTGCCCAAGCTGTAATTTCACTAATCAAGCAACAAGCTGAAACAGAATCTTTATCTCTTACAAAGTCGCCAGATAAGAATCCAAAACTCTCTTCACCACCACCAATATATTTTTGTTTGCCTTCACGAAGACGTATTTCGCGTGCAATCCATTTAAATCCTGTATAAGAATCTAGCATTTCAATGCCCATTTTATCGGCAATCTCTTTAATTAGCTCTGTAGTAACAATGGTTTTTACAACAAACTCATTACCTTTTAGCTTATTTAGAGCCTTATATTGGGTCAATATATAGTAAAGATACATCATACAAGTTTGGTTACCATTAATTAGTACCCACTCTCCTTTGTCATCTTTACATGCTATACCAATACGGTCTGCATCAGGATCACTAGCCATTACTAAATCTGCATCTGTCTCTTTTGCTCTTTTAACAGCCAAAGTTAATGCTGCTGGTTCTTCTGGATTTGGAGATACAACTGTAGGGAAATCTCCACTTACAACATCTTGTTCTGGAACATGAATTACATTTTCAAATCCCCACATTTTAAGAGCTCTAGGTATCATCACAACTCCAGTACCATGAATAGGAGTATAAACAACTTTAAGATCTTTATGTCTCTTTATCGCATCTGGGTTGATTGATATCTTTTGTACTGCATCTAGGAATTTTTTATCTATCTCCTCACCAATTATTTCAATCAGTTCAGGATTACCTTTGAATTTAATATCCTCAGGTTTTACTTTTGCTACTTCGTTAATAATACCTTGATCATGTGGAGCCAATACTTGTGCACCATCATCCCAATATGCTTTATATCCGTTGTATATTTTAGGATTATGAGATGCAGTAACCATAACACCACTTTGACAACCTAAATGACGTATTGCAAAAGATACTTCTGGAGTTGGACGTAAATCTTCAAATAAATACACTTTAATTCCATTAGCAGAAAAAACATTTGCAGTAATTTCAGCAAACTTGCGACTATTGTTACGACAATCGTGACCAACAGCAACAGATATTTGATCTAGATCTTTGAAGTTTTTATTCAAGTAGTTAGATAGGCCTTGAGTAGCTCCACCAACAGTATAAATGTTCATGCGGTTAGTACCAGCACCCATTATTCCTCTTAAACCACCAGTACCGAACTCTAAGTCTTTATAGAAAGATTCGATAAGCTCAGTCTTATCTTCACTATCTAGCATTTTTTTCACTTCAGCCTGTGTATCAGAATCATAAGCTGGAGATAACCATTCTTTAGCTTTCGCTTCCACCGATTGAATGAGTTCTTGATTTTTCATACTTAGATGTTATTAATTTATTTAATTTGTTTAATCTTCTATTGTACAAATATACTCTAATAAAAATACCTTTCCATAAAAGTTCTATGGAAAGGTACCTTAAATATTAGTTTTTGTACAAGTTATTTCACTTTGTAACGCTCACCTGTTTGATTTATATACTCTTTAAGAAACTCTTTAGAATATCCTGGTCTTACTACACCAGCTGGTTCGCCTATATCGTTACGCTGAAATGACCCATCAGGATTAGTTTTAGTAATAACACCATCATTGTATTTAACAATGAGATACTCTCCTAGCTTTTTCCAAGAATCAAACGCATATTGTGCACTTACTTTTGTGTACGTAGTTAAGAACTTTATAGCCTGTTCTGGATTACTAGCAACCATATCGGCAGCTATTTTCTCAATTCCTGGTTGATTAGTAGTATAAAAGCCTTCAACTTCACTCTGTACTTTTTTCAAGTCACCAATCATTAAACTGTATCGTGGGTAAACCATATTTGCAACCCAATTGTACATCCAGAAAGCATTATCCCATGAAAAGGTGATATAATCGGCTCCATTTCTAGCATAGCTATGAGGAACTTCTGTTGTACAGCAATATACAGGTGAAAAAACTGTCATGTTCGCATCGTCTAATCCAAACCATAAAACACCTCCTACAGCATCTGGTAAGAAGCTTCTCATTTGAGCAACAAAAGCAAATGCACTCTGTTGTGTAGAAATAGGACGTTCATTAAAGTAATCTTCTCCCTCGTAAGTAAAACTTAACGGAGATAAACGATATGGAGTTTTATAAGGCCCTGCACCAAAATCATTACTTATATCTAGTGCCGTACCTTCATAATGGTCACGCATAGCATCTCTAACTTCTTGAACAGATATTTTACGAGATGGTTTTACAAAAAGTGGCATTGGTTCGTCTGTATCACCTTGGATATATGGCAAAAACTCTTGTCCTCTATCAGTAAACTGATTGAAGTAGCTCCATACTCTAGCTTCACAGAAACGACGACCACCAAAATCTAGAGGCGCATATGCATTGGCAAAGCTAAAATCTTTGTTAATACCATTAAAGTAACCTTTTTCGCGTGCAAAAGAGATTACATCTGACGAGTATAAACAGTTTTCTTTATCATTCATATTAAATTTATGAATACGAGCCTGATTTGCATGTGCAGATATACAGTCATCTGGAACTCTTACAGCCACCCATACAGCCCCGCGTATTCCAGGACCTTTACCAATCATTTCTAGAATCCATATTTCGTCTGGATCTGCTACAGTAAATGACTCACCACTACTTTTGTAACCATACTCTTGAACTAAATTGGTCATTATTTTCACAGCTTCTTTCGCCGTTTTTGCTCTTTGAAGTGTAATGTATATTAGACTTCCATAATCCATAATACCAGTAGTATCAACAAGCTCTGGACGACCACCAAATGTAGTTTCGGCTATAGTTACTTGAAACTCATTCATGTTACCAATAACATTATAAGTTTCTCTAACTTGATCAATAGTTCCGTTCAAACGATTTGTCTCCCAATCGTACACATCTAGTTTTGCCCCCTTTTTATATTTAGCAGCAGGATAGTGGTATAGCTCACCAAACATTCCATACGAGTCTGCAGAATAAGATACTATTGTAGAACCATCTGCAGAAGCTTTCTTACCTACTATTAAGTTGGTACAAGCTAGCGCGCCCATTACAGCTACAAAAAGTAGTGTAATTGTTAAATAAATTTTTTTCATACTATTTTGATTCATATAAATAATTTACCAATTAAAATACTCGATTACTCTAGTTTTATTTCCTCGTTTATCAACTACATCAAGTACAATTTTATGCTCTTTACCCTTTGTTAGTCTTTTAGCATCAATATTATAACAAATATTATCGGGCATTATATCTAAGTAAAATAATGCATATTGCCCATCAATTGTTCCGTAATACGAGTTAATTCCCGTTTCGTAATCCTTTGCCTTAAAAACAACCTGCTTGTTTTTAACCCATTTTTCTTTCTCTATAGCTTTAACTACAGGAGGTATTGTATCTAATGCTAATGTATAAGTACCCAATTGTGATATTGTAGTAGATATAAATCCATCTTTATACTGCCCACCTACATTTCTTAATTTGTTTTTATTGGTTACACGAGCAATATATAGTTTATCCTTATTAAAAGGGTATTTTTCGGGAACTCTAATTGATAGTTTAGCATATCTATGAAATGGTACATAGTTTTCTTCATCAATAAGCTTATAGACAAATGATTCTGCCGAATCTATATAAGAGCTAGGATAAACAGTTACATTTAAATCTGTAGTATCATAAAGCTGATTTTTAGGAATTGATAAATCCATACCAACATCACTATAATGATTATATTGATTCCATACTAAGGTTTTAGTAGAAGCCCTTTTCGGAAGTTCTTGTTTACGCCCCTTTATATATAGCGTATAAGTAGAGGTGTTCTTGAAGTAGTCTGATAAAACAAACTTAAACGTATAAACTCTTTCTTCATTTATATTAACGACTCCTCTATTATTATTTAAAGCAGACAACATTCTCAACCTATTACCTGGTTCAATATATGCTTTCATGAAATCTTTATAACTCCATGAGTTTATATACTTATGTTCGTTAAAAGCATACCTATCTACATAACTTTCAAATATAGGATCTTCGTCTAAATAAACTCTCATGTGCTTAACCCCATACTTGTTGGTTACACCGTCCATATAGTCGTATGCTTTAATAGCTACACCTATTTCACCCCAAGCATAAATAGTTTTCTTATTATCAATACTATACTCTTGAGGCCAAACATTGTTATCGACAACACCTGTGTTTCGTTGTGGGTACACCATAAAAGCGAGTGCTCTAGGGGCTGTAGTATCTTTAAGCATAGAAGAAAAAAATGGTAGTGGGTCTATATAATCTCCCGACTTGGTTTCATATACATCCAAATGTAAATGAGGAGCAAATGAGTATCCCATATTTCCACTCCAGGCAATGTGTTCTCCTTGCTTAACAGGATATTGATTAGGCTTAAAGTTAGCATTCATTACCCAACTTTTATTTGCGTATTGTACAGAGTCTACAAAGTGAGCCAAAGGGCCTACCAATCCCTCTAAGTGTCTGTTGATAGTCGTAAATCCATTGTTATAACGTACATGAACCACATATCCAGAATCATGAGAAACTTGTACTCTATTGATATACCCATCGGCTAAAGCTAATAATCTTTTACCTGTACGATGTTGGGTTTTAAAATCTAAACCTCCATGAAAATGGTCTTGTCTAAGCTCTCCAAAGTTACCACTTAAAAGAAGAGGAAAATTAAAGGGTGAAGAAAACCCTTTACGTACTACATCTTTTTGTGCATTAGAACCAATACTCAATAAGAAAAGTAGGGATAATAGGAATATTCTTTGCATATGATAGTCTAATTTAGTTATCTACAAAAATAGCCTATTATGTGTTAATTTTAAAATGATTCTAAAATAAAGCAGTATGTAAAGGGCTTTTGTATGGTTTAAATTGTATATTTTTTATTTAGAGCTGCATTATAACTACTAACCATATCAGTTATAACTTCTGTTACTGTTTCTATCGTATTACAAGCACTGGCTATCTGCCCTATTTCGATCTCTCCTTCTTGCAGATCACCTTCAAATATTCCACGCTTAGCCCTTCCTCTACCTAGTAATTCTTTCAACTCATCGACAGAAGCTCCACGTAATTCGGCTTGTTCCACTTCATCTCTAAACTTATTTTTAGCCAGACGGGTCGGTGCCAATTGTTTTAAATGGAGTTTTGTATCGCCTTCAACCAACGAAATACAATGTTCCTTAAAGGCATCGTGAGCAGAACTTTCCTGAGTTAGAGCAAACCTAGTTCCTACCTGTACACCTTCAGCACCTAATACACTTACTGCTAACATAGATTCTCCAGAGGCAATTCCTCCAGCTGCAATTAAAGGCTTGTCTGTAACTTTTCTTACTTCAGGGATAAGGCATAGTGTGGTGGTTTCTTCTCTTCCGTTATGGCCACCTGCTTCGAAGCCCTCTGCTACTATTGCATCAACACCTGCAGCATCTGCTTTCATTGCAAATTTTGAAGATGAAACCACATGAACAACTGTAACTCCTTTTTCCTTTAATAAACTAGTCCATGTCTTAGGATTTCCTGCTGATGTAAAGACAATAGGTACTTTTTCTTCAATAATTATATCCATAATTTTTTCGATTTCTGGATACATTAAAGGCACATTTACACCAAAAGGTTTATTCGTAGCAACTTTGCATTTTTTAATGTGCTCTCTTAAAACTTCTGGGTGCATAGAGCCTGCTCCAAGTAGTCCTAGCCCACCAGCATTACTTACAGCCGAAGCCAAACGCCAACCACTACACCAAACCATACCAGCTTGGATTATAGGGTATTTAATATTAAAAAGAGATGTTATTCTATTCATATTTCTAAGAGTTTATTATTTAACAAACAAAGATTAGAATAGGTTCTTGAAAAAGAGG
>JASLCG010000095.1 GCA_030151885.1 Bacteroides sp. | reverse complement strand
AACTCAGCTGGTTAGAGTAGCTGACTCATAATCAGCAAGTCCCTGGTTCGAGCCCAGGTGGGACCACCACGAAATTTTACGGTCAAAAGACCGGTCCTATAACTCAGTTGGTTAGAGTAACTGACTCATAATCAGTAAGTCCCTGGTTCGAGCCCAGGTGGGACCACTAAAATTTCAAAGAAGCATCTATTGTAAAATAGGTGCTTTTTTTATGCCTTTTTTTCTCGTTTCACTTCATCAGTACAACATACGTACAACATTTTGTTCTACCCCACAAAGATACTAAAGTTTTCATTTTGTTTCACTTAGCTTCTTTTTTAGTCAAAAATAGCAAAAGTGAGACTTCAAGTGCCATCTCGCCTTTGCCATTGAAACACTTCATTATATTGCATTTAGTTATATTTCAAATCCTAACTAATAACAATGCACTATGAATACCTTAATTGAAACTCCGTTTTTTTTCTTTCATCAGAAGTTAGAGAAGTTTAGCTCAATAACTTTGTCTAAGAAATTCACTTACATAATTGCACCATTACTACCAATATCATCATTGATTGTATCAGTAGCGCTTTTGCCCTATTTCTATAACTTATCAAAGTGGTATATTCTTTTACCTTTGAGTGCATTAATTTACTCAGTACTATTATTAACCGCAGTAATTAATTTCCTCAAAGGACAAAACATTTTCTTAATCAGCCATCTAAACTTAATATACCGACAATCTTTTAAATCATTTCAAAGCTCTACAGAATATCTACTATCACTCCCTGTTGAAAAGATAATTTCAATCGATACAGCTCCTATTGAAAAAGAAAAAAAGTACAATAAGGATAATGTGTTTACTTTCAATACTACACATGATACCATCATAAAAGAAACCTTATATCAATTAAAGAAAGAAGTTATTAATGATGATACAACTGTGGAGGATTTTAAAAGAGCAATACTATACTGCATTATTAAACATGTAGGACATATAGAACCCTTTATCAAATTAGAACTTCAATCCCAACATTGTGCAATGTTTTTGGAATCGTTCTTTATTCCTTTTGTACAGCTATTTACTCTACATAAAACCACACTTAAAGAAAGTTGTCGTTATTTTCAATATGCAACAGCAGAAAGTCATTCTGCAATTAACTATGATTCTATAAATAAAAAGGGAAGAAAACTAATCACTAACGCTCATAAAGAAACATATGCTAAGATCTTAGAAAATGTAAAAAGTCAGTTGTCTAAAAAAACGTTCTAAACCTTAAATTAAATGTCAGTTCACTGACAAACCACCGTTTCAGATAGCGTCATTCAAATAGTTTAGCGTCATAATTCAAAAAACATTTATTATGACAACGCTAAAAATTATCCAAGAGCTTAACGAGATTAAGCTAATGATTACCAAAGGTAATCAGTTTCAGAAAGAGATCTTTACTATTAAAGATCTAATGGCTTATACTGGTTTTTCAGACAGTACCATTCACAAATTAACTTCTAAGAATTTAATTCCTCATCACAAACCAACCAATGGTACCTTATTCTTTGATCGCCTTGAAATAATTGAGTGGATTAAACAGTACAGAGTCTTTACAGACGAAGAAGTTTTATCGCAATTTTCAAAACAGTTAAAAAGATAAAAGCATTGATAGCCCTACTATCAATGCTTAGATAACTATTTCTATAACTCAAAGAAAAGAGTAGTAAATGTAACTACTTCTTTCTGAAAATTGTTTGATATGACTACAACTGCAACAGAATACATTCGAATAGGAACAGATTACTATGCGATAAGAAAGAAGAACGTAAACGGCAAAGAAATCATTGTCGAACGCAAACTATGGAAAAAGTCAGAAATCATCACTGACTTTGGAAAAGACATGATTAAAGAACTACCAAAATTCTTTGGTTATAAATGTGAACCCAGTCACATTAATTACGCTCATTTTATAGGAGATTATTTTAATTCCTACTCTCCTATTCTATATGATATAGACACTACCTCTGTACTTTCATTAAATTCACTTAAAGAGCAGATACCTATTACCTTTTATTTTCTACAACACATTTTTGGAAATCAATACTTACTTGGTATAGATTACTTTAAAATCTTGTTGTTCTATCCCGAGCAAATATTACCAATCATAGTACTTGTATCAAGAAATCGTGAAACAGGAAAAACTACGTTTCTAAATTGGATAAAAGAAATCTTTGATAAAAACGCTGTTTTTATCAAGGCCAATGCATTTACTGAAAAATTCAATAGCGAAATGGATAGTAAGCTTCTCTTGTTAATAGAAGAAGTAAAATCGGACAACAAAGATATCGTTGAAGCTATTAAATACATCTCAACAGCCATGTATCAATCTATCGAATACAAAGGTCAAGAAAAAGTTGAACAGAAATCATTTCTTAAGATTATAATGACTAGTAATCACGAGCATAACTTTTTAAAGATAGACAAAGAAGAAACACGGTTTTGGGTTATTAAAGTACCAGTGATTAAAAACAGAAGCACTGAGTTCTATACTAAGCTTATTAATGAGGTTCCAGCTTTTTTAAACTACCTCTATAGAGTGCCTTTAACGACTGAAAAGAAAACACGAATGTGGTTTACTCCTGAATTAATACATACAGATGCACTCTACAAACTAAAGAACGATTTAGATCTTCAGAACAAGAACCTGGTGCTTGATATACTTGATATCATTTTTAATGAATTTGATATTGATGAGATAGACACTACTCCATCTGATATTAATGCTCTTCTAAACTATTACAACAGAGGGCATAATATCCCAATGCGAGAGATACAAACCATACTTGAAAATATTGCCTTAGTACGATCAACGAATTCAAATAATTATGAGCGTATCAAAATAGAGGACAATACTTTAAAGCGGATTATTCACAAAGGCAAATACTACAGAATTTTAAAAAATACACTCATCAATCAGATGACAGATGAGAAATTACTGTAATAGATAGAAGATCATTCATTTAATAATACTTCATAGTATCAAACCCTTGTCATCTATAGTTCATCTGCAATCATCTAAAAAGGAATTCTTTTTAAGACACAATCAAACTCAGATGCGCAGATGACAACAAAATGACATAGAGATATTTTATTAAAAACTAAATATCAACCACTTACACCTAAAAATAACACTTATGACCTATCAAGAAGCAAAAAATATATCTCTTATCTCTATTTTAGATAATATAGGGATAAGACAATCTAAAATCAATAACAAGGAAGCTTGGTACTACTCTCCTTTTAGAACAGAGAACACACCGTCATTCCACGTAAGTGTAACTAAAAATGTTTTCTATGATTTTGGAGATAGTACATATAAGGGCAATGTCTTAGACTTTGTAATGTTATATTACAAGTGCAATGTAAAAGAAGCTCTTAAGATATTAGCAAGCAATTCTTTTTCTTTTCACCAGTTACCTTCTAAGATGGATACTTGTGAAAATAGAAAAGACTATCAAATTACAGCTATTAGACCGCTTAGAAATAAATACCTAATACATTATATCAAACTACGAGGTCTATGCCTTAAAACAGTTCAGAAGTACTGCAAAGAAGTACATTACACTATTGGTGACAAATCCTATTACGCAATAGGTTTTCAAAATGAACTTGGCGGGATAGAACTCAGAAACAAGTATATCCAAATATGCTTAGGTTCTAAGTCGCTTTCTTATATAGACAATGGTTCAACTACCGTATTTGTATTTGAAGCCTTTATAGATTTTTTATCATTTATCACTCTTAAACCAAACTTAGAGTACAAGTTTGATTATATCATCTTAAACTCAGTTTCTACTTTAGACAATACACTAATTAAACCTCCAAACAATTATTTGTATAAAACCTTAGATAACAAAGTAATGTTTGAGTCAAAGTACAAGAGTATTATCGCTTGCTTGGATAATGACAAAGCTGGCGATAAAGCAACAGATAAATTACTCACTGCATTTCCAATGATTACAAAAGATGCAAGGATGAGATATAAACATTACAAAGATCTCAATGATTATTTACTTAGTATTAACCGCATTGAACTGACGTAAGAATTATCGAGATGTGTCTTTGTCCTTACAAATTGAAAATTTGAATCGGAATAAAGACCACTCGTTTTTCTCCCGAAGGTCGCAAAATT
>JASLCG010000058.1 GCA_030151885.1 Bacteroides sp. | reverse complement strand
TTCGGTATCGAGCTATAAATTGAGCCGTCGTTTTAAAGATGCTGAGCTGCCCGAGTTGGACAGTATAATTCGTAAAGTGGTACCGATGGGGAATAATACCATCAGTGCGAAAAGATATAACGATTGGTGGGTAGATGCTTATCTGGATGTTGTGATGCAAAGTGTGAACGATTTTATCGCTGCTTGGAATATACGTTATTCGGATAAAAAGGTTTTAAAAGTCATCGATAGGGGGTATATATCTACACTTTGTAAGCAAATAGGAATATCCGAAGATGTTTTTTATCGTTCGGTAGGTACATTGGGTGGTGGAAATCACTTTATAGAGGTTGGAAAGTCTCAAAAAGAGGGTGCCCACTACTTAACTATACATTCAGGGTCTAGAAACTTTGGGTGGAGGGTGTGTAATTATCATGCAAAGAAGATGATGGCAACTAAGAATCGACCTGAAGCATACCATCAGGAGAAGCAACGAATCATTGTTAATACACCGTATAAAGCTGATATTCCAACAAAACTAGTTGAGCTAAATAAGAAGTATAGAGTTGCAAATAGAGTGTATCTTTTGGTAGGCGACGATATGTTTAATTACTTGGTAGATATGGTAATAGCACAGGGTTATGCTCTATTTAACCATAAGGTTATGGCAAGTCATATTTTACAAGCTTTACCTCGTCAATCTGTGGAAGATACGATTTATTCGATGCACAATTTTATAGATATGCACGACTGGATAATTCGGAAAGGGGCAATTCGCTCGTATCAAGGTGAGCAAATGGTTATTCCTTTTAATATGCGTGATGGAGTATTATTGTGTGAAGGAAAAAGTAATGCTGATTGGAATTACTCGGCCCCTCATGGTGCTGGTAGAGTATTGGCAAGAAATCAGGCTAAACGTACACTTAATATGGCCGACTTTGAACTAGCCATGCGCGGCATTTATTCTACATCTGTATGTAAAGACACACTTGATGAGTCGCCTATGGCCTATAAAGATAAAAATACCATAATAAAGGCTATTACAGATACGGCAACAGTACTTGATGTGGTAAAGCCTATATTGAATGTAAAAGATAAAGGATAGTATAATAAAGTTTTAATAGTCAAATACTACTTGTTCTTTAACAATAAAAGTAACACATACAGAGTATAATGTAGTTGAAATATTGTACCTTACTAAGTATAAAATTATGGAGGCCTAACTTTAGAAAGTTAGGCTTTTGTTTACACAGATATTAAGGTTTACATTAAAATAACAGGGGTTATCGATAAAGTAAACAGTGTGGTAATCTACTTTTTTTTGTTTTTAAGTTTATTAGAATATGTAAATACAATTGACAATAGGATAAATACCCAGGTCAATAAAAATGATAATTTTAAGAAAGAAATTTCTGAAGAGTACAATTCTTTTAAAATTAATACATTTTAAAAAAAACTACCAATAAGACTGCTGTAATATATTATCTTAATAGTTCTCATATAGTTTAATTTTTGAAATTAATAAAGGTTTAATATAAATAACCGCGTTTTAAGTATAAACTATATAGCTTGTCAGTTTTTTAAAGAGTCAGTTCTCGTTTACAGGTATAGAATCTATTGTTGTCGTAATTCATTATTTTATAATAAATGTATGTTCTTTTAATTATATGTTTTATAAACCTTTCTCCTTACCGACTTTGAAGGGAAAAATAGAAGCCTATATAGAAATTATTGATTCTCTTTAATATAGTCAGAGGGTGCTACTCCATAAGTTTTAATAAATGCTTTTGTGAAATATGATGCTGAACTAAAGCCTACTGCATATGCTATTTCATTAATTCTTAAATTCTTCTCTATAAGAAGCTGGCATGATTTTCTCAATCTGTAATTTCTTAAATAATCTCCAGGGCTAACACCACAAATGCTTTTAAGTTTTCTTTGTAAGTTAGATCGGCTCATAAATAGAGTATCAGACAAGTACTCAACAGTGAAATCTTTATCAGAAATGTTATTTTCAATTTCCGTATTCAACTTTTGAAGAAACTCTTCATCTTTTTTATTGGAGGTTAATGTAGAATAAGCTGCAAAAGGGTTTCTATTGAAAGAATCTAGTAAATTCTCTCTATTACTAAATAAGCTTGCTATTTGCGCCTTTAAGTACAAAATTGAGAATGGTTTCTCTATAAAGACATTTGCTCCTAGCTCTAGACCTTGAACTTTGGTGGTGTTCTCTGTTTTTGCTGATAATAAAATTACAGGTATATGGCTACAGTTGACATTTTCTTTAATACTTTTAGTAAAAGACAATCCGTCAATGTCTGGCATCATAATGTCTGCTATGATTAAATCGTATGTGTTTTCAGATTCCAAAAAAGTAAGTGCTTCATTTACATGTAATGCCGTATCTACAAGGTATATGTCTTGTAATGCTTGTTTTAGATATTGGGTCATTTCTACATTGTCATCTACAATGAGTATTCTATTCTGATGGTCTGTAGCTGAAGAGTTCGAAGTTGCAGAAATATTTATTTGCATACTTGTCGTGTTTTCTTCAGATTTTTCTATGTTTTTTATTACAAAAGAGAATATACTTCCTTGTTTGGAATTGTCGGTTACTGATATTTCGCAATTCAACATATCAGATAGGTATTTAACAAGGGATAGACCGATACCAGACCCCTCTTTCTTATCGTCGTTATTTATTTGATATAAGGGTTCAAAAATGAGCTTTTTATGCTCGTTAGAAATGCCTCTACCATCATCTTTCACCTCTACGAGGTAGTTGTTGTCTTGCTTTACAAGGAGAACTTCTACACTGTTATTCGCAAATTTAATGGCATTTGTTATTAGGTTTGTAGAGATTTTGGTAAGTGCATCCTCATCAAAAAATATTACAGAATCTTTTTCAATATTTGGGAGGGATACCGTAAGCTTTACTTTTTTACTACTAGCTATAAATTTAATTCTATTTATTAGTTCTGTATAGAATGATTGGAGATTTATAAGCTTAGGCATAGCAACATATTGTGTGGTACTCATCTTTCTAAAATCTAAAAGCTGGCTAACTAGTGTTAGTAAGCGAGTACAGTTGTTATTGATAATTTCTAAATTATTGCGGGTTTTAGTATTCCCATCTCCAGATTCAATGATCTCTTCTACAGGTGCATTAATTAAGGTTAGAGGAGTCCTTATTTCATGAGCAATGTTGGTAAAGAAGTCAATTTTTGATTGAAATGCCAGGGCTTCTTGCTCGTTTTTTATTGTTTCAAGATGGTATTGCTGTTTCCTTCTTTTTCGTTTTATAGCTACACGAATGGTTTGAAAGGCTACTAGAATAATTATTATTAAGTAGATTACTTGTGCTATTATTGATTTCCAAAAGGGAGGAAGTATTTGTATGGCTATGGTTGCTCCCTCTTTATTCCAAAGGTTATCATTGTTTGAACCTTTAACTCTAAAGTTATATTTACCAGGAGCTAGATTAACGTACGTAACATTTTTATTATTGCCCACGAAGTTCCAGTTTTTATCTACTCCATCTAGTTTGTATGCATATTGGTTTTTTTCTTGTGATATATAACTTAAGGAGATAAAAGATATGGTAAAAGAGGAGTATTTCCAAGGTAATTTTATTACCTCTTTTGTATTAAGTTTATTGTTTATATCGGCAGTAATATGGCCCTCTTTATCAATTTCGTTATTTAGAATTTTGATATCACTTATTTGTACAGTTGGTACAATTTTGTTTTTTATTTTGATAACATCTTGCGGATAGAAGCAGTTAAATCCATGAACACCTCCAAAATAGAGTTTTCCATCTTTTGCTTTTAAACTAGATTTAAAGTTAAATTGATTACTTTGTAAACCATCATCTTTAGTATATAGTTTAAATTCCTTTCCCCCATCTTGCCTCATACATACTAACCCCCGATTACAACTAAACCATAGGTATCCTAAGCTATCTTCTAACACACCATATACCACGTTATTTGGGAACCCTTCGGCCTCCGATATATTTGTAAATCGATCAGTTTTATAGTCGTATATAAATACACCTCTTCCTTCACTCGTGAATATCAATTTGTCGCTATTATCTATATAAATACTGGTAAGCTTGCTGCCTACGATTGGATTTCCTTCCTCTAGCTTTTTATCATAATAAGTCCATTTGCTCGTTGTGTAATTATATTTTATAACACCATTACCATATGTTGCAATCCATAAATTATTAAAGTTATCCTCTTTAATATCATATATAAATGCTCTAGCTTCATGTATTGGTGTAAATGTTTGGTTCTCTTTGTTGAATTTATTAAGCCCTACGGGTGTTCCTATAAGTATGCTTCCTGTTTTAGTCTTGTAAATTGAAAAGATGCAGTTATCGTTTAGAGATGTTGTATCAGTGGGGTTACTAATGTAATTTTTAACAGTTTTGCTCTTTGTATTGTATATATCTAGGCCTCTAGAGAATGTTCCAATATATAATAAATTATTATCTAATATAAGTGCATGTGTATTGTGGTAACTTGTTTTTACAGGTTGTGTTATCTGTTTAGTAGTCGTATTAAAATAATTGATACCACCATCTTCCGTAGCAATCCATATATTACCTTGTTCATCTTCACAAAATTGGCTAATTGCTTTTCCAGATAATCCACTTTTACTAGCTTCCGAGTAGTAAGTCTCTATGTATAAATCTATGGTGTTTAGGTAATTAACTCCACCGAAATAGGTTCCAATCCAGAGTCCTCCTTCAGAATCTTTCAGCATTGAATATACGTTTTGGTCACTTAAGCTTCGTGGTAAATGGGGTGTGTCTATACGTTGTATTGCATTGCTCCAAGTATTGTATCTATATAGCCCATCATCAGACCCAATGAATAGATTTTGTTCATCATAATAGTTTAAAGACCTAATGTGAGATATGTAGGTTTTAGAGTTTTTTCCGAAGTAAGATTTATAGTCTTTATTTTGTTTATTATATAAGATTAGCCCTTGATCCCATGTTCCTAACCATAATAAGCCTTTGCTATCCTCCTCTATAGTTAAAATTTCATAGTTATTATCTCCAATATTACTAAATAGGTGTTTGATAGGTATTAATTGATCAATTTCTTTATTATAATACAACAAGCCCATTCTTGTACCAATCCATATTTCATTAGATTTATCGCAATATATTTTCCATACAGCATTGTGATTTAAGTTTGCTCCGTAAAGTTTTACCTTAACAAGTTCGTCTTTCTTAGGGTTATACTTGAATACTTCTTGTGTCATTGTACCCACCCATAGCATCCCTAACTCGTCTTGATATATACTATTTACTGCGGATGTAATTTGTTCTCCTTCGTTTGTTTTATTAGTAAGTTGATAAAATGTTTCATTATGCAAGTCCATTATATATAGTCCAGCATCTGTACCTATGTATAGTGTACTATCATTTTTTTGGATGATACTTCTAATAAAATTATTCCCAATAGATAATGTGTTTTTATCGTTTTGTCTAAACTTCTTGAAGTTATTTCCATCGTATCTGTTTAAGCCATCTTTGGTTCCAAACCACATGTATCCTTTAGAATCTTGGATAATAGAATAGACGGAAGATTCTGTTAGCCCTTCATTAACCCCAATTTTTCTAAAATGTAAATTGGTGTAGCTTTGCGAATATAGGTTATTCGTAATGAAAAGTATACTTACTAGTGCGAGCTTTAAAAGAATATTCCTGTTTTTCATACTTCGTAAAATTATACTATCTCTCTAAGAAAATGATCATTTCTTAATTCCTATTAATGGTACTTTTGGGTCAAATATAGGTAAATATGGGTACAATCCTACTATAGAGCTGAATTAGCTATTCTTTTATTCAAAATTATTCTTTCTATTTTTAAGTATGTTATACTTTTAAGTTGTTAACAAATCTTACAATTATTCAGTCTGAAAAGTATAGCTCATCTTGAGTTAGTATGATTATAAATTTAAAAGTAACCTTATATCTAAAAAAATGAACACAACTAGAAATGCTTATTTATTTCTGTTATTTATTTTTTGTTCAGCCACTTTATGGGGGCAAAATGTAAAAGTGACAGGTAGAGTTACGGATTCTTCTAAGGATCCTTTAACAGGAGCTAGTGTTGTAATTAAAGGAAAAGGGCAGGGTACAGTAACCAACTTTGATGGTTATTATACATTAGATGTCAGTCCGAAAGAAACACTAGTATTCTCTTTTGTAGGAATGAACCCAAAAGAGATTGTATATAATGGAGAGAAAACAATAGATGTTGTATTGGATGACGATACTAAACTACTGGAAGAGGTAGTTGTGATTGGTTATCAAACTATGAAAAAAGCAGATTTAACAGGTGCTGTATCTGTTTTTAATCCAGGGCAGATGAAAAACTTAACTGTTTCTGGCTCTGTTGGAGATGCTCTAGGAACGCTGCCTGGTTTATCTGTAAGAACATCTGGAAATCCAGGAAGTGAGGGTAAAGTAGAGATTAGAGGTACTGGTACTTTCGGAAATAGCCAGCCTTTGTATGTAGTTGATGGAGTTGTATCTGGAGCTAATAGAGATTTTAATTTCAATGATATTGAGAGTATTCAAGTGCTAAAAGATGCTTCTGCAGCTGCTATTTATGGATCTAGAGCTGGTAATGGTGTTATAATAATAACAACCAAACAGGGTAGTGAAGGGCCTATGAAAATAGATTTATCTTCAAAATTAACTGTTCAATGGCTTCCTAAATATAAGTTGACTGGTCGGGATCGTTGGATTGAATTGAACGACTTAGCATTTAAAAATGGAGGTAGAGAACCAGCAAATCATTTTGATGGAAATACTGACTGGCAAAAAGAAGTTTTTAAAAATGGAATCTTAAACGACCACAACATCTCTATATCTGGTGGTGGTAAAGCAAACCGATATTTTATATCAGGAAACTACATGAGTAACTCAGGTACAACTATTGGTACAGATAGTAAGAGATTTACACTTCGTGCTAATACCTCAGCGACTCGTGACTTTGGACGTTTTGTCAATTTTAAGGTAGGAGAGAACATTGTCCTTAGTAACTTTAGGGTTAACGAGCTAAATACAAACCCTATTGTAGATGTTTATAGAATGTTACCAACTATTCCGATTTACGATGAGAACAATGCATCTAAGGGTGGTTATGGCTTTGGAGACGGAAATAGAGATGTAACGTTTGGTACGAATCCTTTTGCTAAAGAAAATTTTGAAAATACGACAAATAGCAATTTAAGAATTAGAGGTAATGCTTTCACTGAGTTAGAGGTAATGAAAATGTTAAAGTATAAATTCAATTTTGGATTTGATTTTAGCAACGACAAACATAAATTCTTAAGAAAAGAAGGCTATTGGAGTTATAATCAGCCTTTTGACCCATCATCGCTGACTAAGAATCAAGCTCAATCACGTAATCTTGTGTTTGATAATACATTAGAATTTAATAAAGAATTTGGTAAACATTCGATTGGTGCTGTAGCAGGTTTAAGTTATCAAACGTTTAACTATGAGAATGTTTGGGGAACTAAAAATGATGTCATTCAGGCGGGTGGTTCTTATTTAACTGAACTCGATGGTGCTTTATCTGGTCCTAAAACTGGTAGCTATAAAAATATAGAAAAGCTGTTTTCTGCTTTTGGACGAGTTAATTATAATTTTGACAACAGATATTTGTTGAGTTTCACTATCAGAAGAGATGAGTCTTCTAAATTCCATCCAGATTATAATGTAGGTTATTTCCCATCACTGTCATTAGGTTGGAGAATTAGTAATGAAAAATTCTTTAATGTTTCTTGGATAGACGATCTTAAAATAAGAGCAAACTACGGCCGACTGGGTAATTCTAATAATGGCTACTATGATTATATGCCTGTTATTAATGTATACCCACAAGTAGTATTTGGTAATGATCAATTAAACAATGGTATGACTCAGGTTAAGTTGGTTAATGAAAACTTAAAGTGGGAAATAATGACACAAACAAACATTGGGTTTGATATGTCAATGCTTGATAATCGATTAGCTATTTCTGCTGATTATTTTATGAAGGAAACAAAAGATGTTCTTACTGAAATGCCTATTCTAAACTCAACAGGTAATAATGGAGGCAATCCATGGGTAAATGCTGTAACATTAGAAAATAGAGGTTTTGAATTATCTACAACATGGAAAGATAATGTAGGTAAAGATTTTGATTACAGTATTAATCTTAACTTTTCGTACTTAAAGAATAAATTGAAAAAACTTGGATACGGATTACCAGGATTTGATCAGTGGAATACAAAATCATTAATTGGCAAACCATTAGGCGAATGGTATTTAATTAAAACTGATGGTCTATTCAGATCTGAAGAAGAGGTATTGGCACATAAAAATAGTCAGGGTAAACTTATTCAGCCAGATGCCAAACCTGGAGATGTTAAATACGTAGACTATAATGACGATGGTATTATTACAGATGAAGACCGTCAGCACCGTGGCTCTACTATTCCGAAGTATAATTTAGGTCTGAATTTAGGGCTTAGATATAAAGACTTTGATTTACAAATACAATTAGCTGGAGCATTGGGGCATAAAATATTTAATGGTCCTAGAAGTGCATACGATAAATTTGATGATAATTCGAATTACAGAAGTAATTATGACGCTTGGACTCCTGAAAATCCTAATGCTAAAGATCCAAGGCCTATTTATGGAGATTCTAGAAATGTGAGAGGCAACCAAGATCGTTGGTTGGAAAATGGGAATTACCTGAGAGTGAAACAGATGGCATTAGGTTATAATTTACCAAAGTCAATATTAGGAAATGCTATAGATAATGTACGATTCTATATAAATGCACAAAACCTAATCACTTTTACAGGATATAAAGGCTTAGACCCAGAATTCTTAAATGCCAATATTTGGGAAAGAAGTTACGATGGAGGCTTTTTCCCTAATCCAAGGGCAGTTACGTTCGGTGCACAAATAACTTTCTAATACTAAAAGGGAAATACAATGAAAAAACATTTAATCTATATATTTAGTTTATTACTTCTTCTTTCAGGATGCGATGTAGAGGTGGTAAACCCGAATGCCATGTCAACCAAGACATATTGGAAAACAGAGCTTGATGCACAATATGGTGTTAATGCTGTATATAATATGTTCTACAAACCAGGGACCTTTAGTAGATGGATCTGGTTTAGATTAGACTTGACTTCGGATGAGGCTTTTAGCCAAAGTCCATGGGCTGAATTGAAAGAATGGACACAGTTTACATATAATAATTATAACTTCTGGGAAGGTAATGTATGGACGTATAGAGACTTCTATGAAGCAATATTTAGAGCTAACCAAGTGCTTAAGTATGTTCCTGACATTGCATTCGAAGATGAAGCTAAGAAAAATGAAATTTTGGGTCAAGCTCATTTCTTAAGAGGCTTCTACTATTATCATTTAGCTTTACTATGGGGTAGCGAAAATTCAAGTTTAGCTATTAATTTAGAGCCTTCAAAACCTGAAATGAGACCTGTTGGCCATACTGAAGAAGAAGTATATCAGCAAGCTATGGCAGACTTCTCTGTTGCTATTGATTTGTTACCTGAAGAGTGGAATAACGATAATAAAGGCAGAGCCACAAAAGGTGCAGCATATGCTTACAAAGCGAAATCTAATATGCAAATGCATAAATGGCAAGAAGCTAAACAAGATCTTGATTGGTTAGTTACAGGAGCAGGTAGTAAGTACTACAGTTTAATGAATAACTATTTTGATAATTTCAATAAAGACACTGAGAATAACAAGGAATCTGTTTTTGAAATTCAGTTTTCGGATATTCACAAAGCTCCTTCTGGAGATGGAGATTTTGACGTTGATCCTAACTTAGGGTTAAACAGAGGTCAGTTTTTTGCTCCTCCTGGTATTGGTTGGACAGATGGAGAGTTACGTCCATGGATTGTCTCTGAATTTAAAAAGGAGAAAAACATTGACGATGGATATGATATCCGCCTTAGATATACGGCCTTTTATGAAGGTATGGAAAACGACTTTGAAAACAACGATAGAATTTACTCTTTAAAAAGTAATGCAGCAACTTGGGGACAAGCCAATTATAAAAATAGAGTATTCTATAGAAAGTATAGTTCTGAATATTATAGAGATTTTGATGATTACCATAATCCGACTAATGTACGCTTAGTTCGTTATGCAGATATCCTGTTAATGTACGCTGAATGTATTGTTGAGTCGGGCGGAGCTGTTGCTGATGCGGCTAAATACGTGGATATGGTACGTGCTAGAGTAAATATGCCTTCCATCTCAAAGAACCATAGTGCAGTAATGAGTGATTCTAAAGCATTTTTAAAACGATTACAGATGGAGCGTGCTTTGGAATTAGCAACAGAAGGAAATCGTTGGGCTGATTTAAAAAGATGGAAAATGTTAGAAACCAAAGAGGGCATTGACGAACTAAAATCCAGAGATGCAGACTTTAATGGATTTATCATAGGGAAGCATGATGCACTTCCTATTCCTTCGAGTGAAATAAACAACAATAAAAATATCAGTCAAAACCCGCAGTATTAATTGAATTGATTACTGTTTCAAAAAGCCAGTGAATAAGGTGTATGTTATACATAACATTATGCACTGGCTTTACATTTTATGAATTGGCTTAATCCATTAAATACAATGAGAGTAATAGATAAGTTTATATGCGTACTAGTTCTTGCTTTTATACTGCCTTCTTGTAGTAGTGCAAAGAGTATAGAAGAGCAAAGTGAATATAATCACCCCGTACTGTTAGGAGATCCTTTTATCCTCTATTATGAGGGGCTTTATTATGCTTATGGAACTAGTAGTGATGTAGGTATAGAAGTATATACATCAGTAGATTTAAAGAATTGGAAGAAGAATAAAGAACTTGCTTTACAAAGAGAAGATTCCTATGGAAATCATTGGTTCTGGGCTCCAGAAGTGTACTATGTAGCCTCTAAAGGACTCTTTTATATGTACTACTCGGCAGAAGAACACATCTGTGTGGCAACATCAAAATCCCCCAGGGGACCCTTTATTCAAGAGAGAAAGGAGACTATGTTGGAAGATAAAGGGATAGATAATTCGCTCTTTATTGATGATGATGGAAAGGCATATCTCTCTTTTGTACGCTTTACCAATGGTAATGAAATTTGGGTAGCAGAATTGGAAGATAATTTGACACAAATTAAGTTAGAATCCATGAAACTAGCATTAACTATGTCGCAAGAGTGGGAGCGTGTATGGCCTAAGGTAAATGAAGGATCTTTTATACTAAAGCATAAAGGGGTGTACTATATGACCTATTCTGCAAATAGTTTTGAAAGCAAATTATATGGGGTAGGATATGCAACAGCCAACTCTGTATTAGGTCCATGGGTGAAATATGAGCATAATCCGATATTACAAACACCTAAAAATCTGTTTGGGGTTGGGCATAGTGCCATGTTTAGAGATAAAAATGGGGTGTTAAGAATAGTTTTTCATGCACATCATTCAGAATTAGACATTCACCCAAGGGGAATGTACATCTCGGAGGTGAAATTTGTAGATGGTGAAATTCCTCGCATGGAGATATCAGAAGAAATTATAGAGACAAGAGTTGTTAAGTAATAGATTATGAAACAAACCATATTCGTATCTCTTGCTCTGTTATTTCTATCTGTGTCAGCTTGTTCTACGAGAGAGGAAAAAGAGATTAATGAGGTGCAAAGTGTATCTATTAAATGGCTTGAAGATACGACTCAAAAAATAGCTCTAAAAGGGGGCTATCCACGGATGATAAAGACTAATAACGGTAGTCTATTAGTAGCTTATGAGAATTATTTAGGGGATATAGAGTCTAAATTTAGTTTCGATGATGGGCAAACATGGAGTGATTCTAAAACAGTTTTTAAACATTTCATGCATCAGAATGTAGTGGTAAAAATGAGTAATCCTGAACTTATTTTACTGGCCGATGGAGGTATTCTAATGGCTTGTAATTACAGACCATCTAAAGATGAAGCTTACCCCTATTCCATTGTACTGAGAAGGAGTACAGATCAGGGTAATACATGGGGACCAATTATCAGTTTGTATAAAGGTGAACCTAGATTTAGAGATGGTTGTTGGGAGCCCTCCTTCTTACAACTGCCAAGTGGAGAAATACAGGTCTATTTTGCAAACGAAGGGAAATACTTAGCCTCTAATGAACAGGAAATAGCCATAATAAGATCGTTGGATGGTGGAATAACTTGGTCGGAACATCCAGAACAGGTCTCTTTTAGAGATAAACGAAGAGATGGCATGCCCGTACCTACTGTGGTTAATGATGAAATCTTACTTGTTATAGAAGACAATAAACAGGGAGAATTTAAGCCATACATTCTAAAAAATAGATTAATAGACAACTGGAAATCACCTGTTTTAGGAGATACTAATAATAGATACTATGCACTACAGGAAAAATTTGAAGACTCGGTATATATAGGGGCTCCATATATCTTGGCACTGCCAAATGGGTGTCTAGCTATATCGTACCAAACAAGTTACAACAGAGGCTCTGATTGGGAATTATCTACAATGGAGGTTGCAACAGCAAGTAGTGCTACAGAAAGATTTACCAATAGAAGTAACCCATTTGATATTCCTGCCAACAGGCATGGAAAATGGAACTCTATAATGCTCTTAAATGACTCTATAATAATAGCGTTAACATCATCTAATTTAGATGGTAAAGAGGTTGCCCCTTGGATGGTAAAAGGGAAAATAATATTTAATAATTCGAAATAAAATATGATAATGAGAAAAGGTTTTTTAATAACTATATTGGTTATGTGCTTTGCTAGTGGAAGTAAAGCTAGTCAAGTAGAAGAGGCTTTTAAGCTCTATTTGAAAAGTCCTGGAAATACAGCAACTACACATGTGCTGAATTTGGGTAATGATGGGGGTTTAACAGCTAACAAGGGGAGTTTACCTGTTAAAATTAACAGAAATACGACAGAAAAAGGGAGTAAAAAGAGGATAGAAATAACTATTACTGCCTTAGAAAAGGTCTATTTCAATTTTGAAAATAAACTAACCATTAATGACTATGAACACGAAGAGTGTCTATTTTATATGCCTGGTTTCTGGTATAGAAAAAATTTACGTTCGCCCAAAGAGGCTCCGTCTTGGTATACAAGTGATAGTTGGCAGGTTAGAGAGGATAGATTAAGCACACCGTTAACAGGAATTTACGACGAGAAACTCAAGACTTTTTATACAGTTGCTCGTTTTGATACCTTCAACTTAGAGAGTCAGCCATGTCATGATCATGGAGAAGTTATTCTTTCAGACAAGACGTCAATAGGTTTTACTGGATTTTCAAATAATAAAGGAAAAGCCTCTTTAGTCTATGGTTTCCCATACAGTGAAGCACCTAAAACATACATTAGAAAGTTAACATTAATAGAGCCTGTAAGGACCTTTGAAAAATTAGAAAAAGGAGAATCTAAAAAACTAGTATGGGAACTTAATACAGGTGAAGCTACAGATTTTTCTGACTTTGTAGCCAAAGTATGGAACTACTCTTACGACTCGTATAAACCACAAAAAATGGAGAATGTTCGTTCAGTTGATGCTGCTAAACACTACTTATCAAATTTCTTTGTAGAAAGTTATGTAGATAAGTATAACCTTAAATACTATTCTGGGGTGCATTTAAAAACGGAAGATTGTGCTCCAACAGGAAGTGTTGAGGTAGGGTTTGTTGGTAGAGTGTTATTGAATGCTTTTAATGCACTAGAGTATGGAGAGCAACACAATAATCAGAAAATAACTAATGATGCATATGCTATTTTTGAAAGTTATTTAAAACACGGGTTTACGCCAGCTGGCTTTTTTAGAGAATTTGTTGATTATAATAATAACTCAGAAACTGCAACGTTAAGTATTAGAAGACAATCTGAAGGGGTATTTGCTGTACTTAATTTTTTAGATTATGAAAAACGAAGAGGTAGAGAGCATAAAGAGTGGGAGACAAGGGTAAAATCTATTTTAGACAACTTCTTGAAGTTGCAGAATACTGATGGTAGTTTCCCTAGAAAATTTGACGACTCTTTTAACATAGAAGATAAAACAGGAGGTAGTACCCCATCTGCAACATTACCGCTAACGATGGCTTATAAATACTTTAATCAAAAAACCTATTTAAATAGTGCTAGGAGAACAGCCACGTATTTAGAAAAGGAACTCATTTCAAAAGCTGATTATTTTTCTTCTACATTAGATGCGAACTGTGAAGATAAAGAGGCTTCATTATATGCGTCAACTGCTATGTATTACCTATCAATGACAACAAAAGGGAAAGAGAGAAAGCACTACATAGATCTATGTAAACAAGCGGCTTACTTTAGTTTATCCTGGTATTATATGTGGGATGTTCCATTTGCTCCAGGACAGATGTTGGGAGATGTAGGTTTTAAGTCTAGAGGATGGGGTAATGTATCAGTAGAAAATAACCATGTAGATGTATTTATTTTTGAATTTGCTACAGTATTAGATTGGTTGTCAAAAGAGTGTAAAGAGAGTAGGTTTGTTGAATTTGCTCATGTGATACGAAGTTCAATGCTTCAGTTAATGCCTGTAGAGGGGAGTATGTACAACATCGGTAAAGTAGGATTCTACCCTGAAGTAGTTCAACATACTAATTGGGATTATGGTAAAAATGGTAAGGGATTCTATAACGATATTTTTGCTCCTGGTTGGACTGTAGCTTCACTGTGGCAAATGCTAAGCCCTAATAGAGTATCAAATTTCTTTAAATAAACGATTATGAAAAACACATCTCTTTTCCTCTGTATAATCACTCTATTATGTGGCTGTAATGGTTGTAGTAATATAGAAAAGGAGGATACAGATATACAGGTTGGGGATACTTATACTAATCCAATCTTGGATTTTAGTATGCCAGATCCTACTATACATAAAGATTCTGACGGGTATTTTTATTTGTATGCAACCGAAGATATTAGAAATGTACCTATATACAAGTCGAAAGATTTAGTCAATTGGGTATTTGTAAATACAGCTTTTACAGATCAGACTAGACCAATATTTGAACCAAATGGAGGAATATGGGCTCCAGATATTAATTTAATTAATGGTAAATACGTGTTGTACTACTCGATGTCGGTATGGGGTGGAGAAGATACGTGTGGCATTGGAGTTGCTATTGCTGATAAGCCAACTGGACCTTTCTCGGATTTAGGAAAAATATTTAGGAGTAACGAAATTGGTGTAACAAATTCTATAGATCCTTTTTATATAGAAGAAGATGGTAAAAAGCACCTCTTCTGGGGTAGTTTCAGAGGAATATATGGAATAGAGTTGGCAGATGATGGGTTATCTGTAAAAGAGGGTGCGGATAAAGTAAAAGTGGCAGGAACGGCTTTTGAAGGCACTTACATTCATAAAAGGAATGGATATTATTATCTGTTTGCATCTATTGGATCTTGCTGTGAAGGCTTAAAAAGCACTTATCAGTTAGTAGTGGGTAGATCTAATAATTTGTATGGGCCTTATTTTAATGAGAAAGGAATAGACTTGATGAATAACGGCTATGATGTTGTAATAAGACCTAATAAAAGCTTTGTAGGGAATGGGCATTGTTCTGAGATAGTGCAAGATGATAATGGTGATGATTGGATATTCTACCACGGAGTAGATACTCATCAGCCCGAAGGAAGGGTCTTATTAATGGATCAAGTAGAATGGAAAAATGATTGGCCCCATATAAAAGGTGGCTCACCATCTATAAAAGCCGCTAAACCAGTGTTTAACTAATTTAAACGTAATATTATGAAGAATTTTATAACCATACTAATGCTACTACCTTTATTACTTGCCTGCAATGACAATAAAGATAGACAGAATATGCAATTGCTAGAGAAAAAAGCATTTGAGAAAGTATATCAAGGAGAACAGATTGAGCTATATACTTTATCCAAAGGGGGAATAGTGATGCAAGTTACTAACTTCGGAGGTAGGGTGGTCTCTTTATGGGTTCCCGATAAAAATGGTAATTATGAGGATGTTGTATTGGGGCATCCTAGCATAGACGAATACATTGAACCTAAAGGTGAAAGATTTCTTGGTCCTGTAGTTGGGAGATATGCAAATCGTATTGCAAATGGGCAATTTGAAATTGATGGGACAAACTACCAATTACCTATAAATAATAATGGACAAACACTTCATGGGGGGATACATGGATTAGATATGGTCGTTTGGAGTGTGGTACAGGCAAACGACTCAACCATTGTTTTATCGTACTCTTCTGCCGATGGAGAGGAAGGGTTCCCTGGAAAATTGGATATTGAAATGACTTATAAATTAACTGCGGATAGTGAGTTCAGCATCTCATATAAGGCTGTTACAGATAAACCAACCATTGTAAATTTATCACACCACGGATTGTTTAATTTAAAAGGAGAAGGTAATGGTACAATATTAGATCATGTCTTAAATATAAAAGGAGATTATATAACCCCCGTAGATAGTGTATTAATACCCACAGGCGAATATGAAGCAGTAGAGGGTACTCCTTTTGATTTTAGAATACCAACTGCTATTGGTGATAGAATAAATCAAATTGATAAACAATTAAGAAATGGTTCTGGATACGATCATAATTGGGTTATTCATAGAGATGGTAAGAAAGGAGTAATGCGTGTTGCTAGCATAGTTGAACCGGAATCGGGTAGAGTTATGGAGGTATACTCTGATCAGCCAGGTTTACAGTTTTACAGTGGAAACTTCTTTGATGGTCAAGTGAAAGGGAAACATGGTAAACCTCTAAATCATCGTGAAGCCTTCGCATTAGAGACTCAGCACTTTCCCGATAGTCCGAATCACTATAACTTCCCATCAACAAGGTTAAATCCAGACGAAGTGTATAGCCATATTTGTATTTATAAATTTCTAATTCAGCAGTAAAATGATAAACGAAATAAAGAAATATATGTTGACCGCATTCGCTCTTTGTGCTACAATGTGCTCTTTTGCGCAATGGAAACCTATGGGCGAAAAAATAAAGACACAATGGGCAGATGCTATAGATGTGAATAATGTGTTGCCTGAATATCCTCGACCAATAATGGAGCGTTCCGATTGGAAAAACCTAAATGGTCTGTGGAATTATGCGATACTTCCAATGGGTAATGCAGAGCCTACCGTATTTGATGGAGAAATTTTAGTTCCTTTTGCCATTGAATCGAGCCTTTCAGGTGTTCAAAAAGAGTTGGGTAAAGATAAAGAGTTATGGTATCAAACCACTTTTTCTATTCCTTCAAATTGGAAAAACAGAGAGGTATTACTGCACTTTGGTGCGGTGGATTGGAAAACCGAAGTATACTTAAACGACATAAAAATAGGAGAACACAAGGGTGGGTATACACCATTCAGTTTTAATATATCGCCTTATTTAAAGTCGGGTAAGCAGAAGCTTATTGTAAAAGTATGGGATCCAACAACAGATGGTTATCAACCAGTAGGAAAACAGCATACAAATCCTAATGGAATATGGTACACTGCTGTCTCTGGTATATGGCAAACGGTATGGCTTGAGCCAGTTAATCTTCAGCATATTACACACTTAAAGTTAATACCTCACCTAGATAGCAACTCTTTAAAGGTGGATGTAGAGACCTCAAATACGAATCAGCTAAATCTGATTGAAGTAATAGTAAAAGAGGGGAATCGAGTAGTTTCCCGTGCTAAAGGAGCTATTAATCAGCAGTTGACTTTAGCTATTGATAACCCTAAACTATGGTCGCCTGAATCGCCATTTTTATACGATGTAGAGATCAAACTATTCCATAAAAACAGAGTGGTAGACGAGGTGAGTAGTTATGCGGCAATGCGAAAAATAGCGACTAAAAAGGGGGCAGATGGTATTGTACGTATTCAATTAAATAACAAAGATTATTTTCAGTTTGGTCCATTAGATCAAGGGTGGTGGCCAGATGGTTTATATACAGCTCCTACTGATGAGGCTTTGGTATATGACATACAGAAAACTAAAGAGCTTGGTTTTAATATGATACGTAAACATGTAAAGGTTGAGCCTGCTCGTTGGTATACACATTGTGATAAAATTGGCCTATTGGTTTGGCAAGATATGCCTAATGGAGATAAATCTCCACAATGGCAGAATAGACAATATTTTGAAGGGTCGGAAATGAAGCGTTCACAAGAGTCTGAACAGAACTTTTACAGTGAATGGAAGGAAATTATGGACTTCTTGATTTCATATCCATCTATTGTTACATGGGTCCCTTTTAATGAGGCTTGGGGACAATTTAAAACAGATGAAACTGCAAGATGGACTAAAATGTATGATCCTTCTAGATTGGTGAACCCTGCAAGTGGAGGGAATCATTATTACACAGGAGATATGTTAGATTTACACAACTATCCGGGTCCTGAAATGTATCTATTTGATGCTCAAAGAGCTAATGTGCTAGGTGAGTATGGAGGAATAGGTTTACCACTAGAAAACCACCTGTGGCAGCCCGATAAAAATTGGGGATACATACAGTTTAAGAATGCAAAAGAGGTTACAGATGAGTATGAAAAATATGGAAATGAGTTATTGCAATTAATTAAAGTAGGCTTCTCTGCTGCAGTTTACACCCAAACTACAGATGTAGAAGTAGAAGTTAATGGTTTAATGACTTACGACAGAAAAATAATTAAAGTAGAAAAAGAAAGGGTGCGTAGAATTAATAATAAAATATGTAATAGTTTATCTAAATAAAACTATTAAGTTTCATACCACTTGTTCGTATGGCGATTATATAGCGTTTCTTATTTTTTCATAATAAGGGACGCTATATGCGTTTTACTCCTATAGAAACACTATATTTGCAAATAATAAATATCTTTTTTTACTCTACGCAAAAAGATTGCACACCCTTTCTGTTCCTTTGTACTGTTGTTTAAGAACAGCGAGATATTTGAAATAAAAAAGGTGCTTAGGTTTAGGTCAAGTAAGAGTTACTTCAACATTATGAAAAACACTCTTCCAATTACCTTTTATCTAGCACCTTTATATATAACGAGACAGTAGCTCAGTTGGTAGAGCAAGGGTAGTCTGTATAATTACCTTATTATGTAGAGTGGACAATTAAGACATACTTCTATCTCATAACCAGGTGGGTGATGCCCATCACGTTTTAAAATTTCCATCTGTATAGATTAAGAGGTCAATTTAGACTTACTTCTTTAACATTAATTCCTATGTCGTCGGTTCGAGTCCGACCTGTCTCTCTTAATTAAATAATTGGTCAATAGGGGCTTACTTCATAATATAATTATTTTCAGCCTTTAAATTACCGTATTTATTCACAAACCATCGTCTTTAGGCATGGTCATAACAGATAAAACTATGCAAACTAATTTGCTAAAAATAGCTTTCCGACAGGGGGCAATCTATATTCCTTCCAGCTTATTCGTGGGCTCTTCTAAAGAGATCTCTAAGTACGCTATAACTCTTATTGAACAGCTTAATAAGCTAGGATACACGGTGTCTGAAGACTTATTAATAGCTTTAAATGGCTGCTCTACTACTGATGTTGAGACTATCATCAGTACTTATAAAGAGTTGCTAGGCATTGATTTGAATTGGCATCCATTGGTAAAAGGGTGGAATGTACCTACTGGAGAGGGATTGTTAGATCATCTAATAACAGATTTATGCAATAAAATAGGTGGTATGGAGGGGGCTTCACTTTTAGCATGTGGCCACTATATTCCCGAGGGAACTTTCCCACTTGAAAGGTACAACGGTTGTCCATTCTGTGGCA
>JASLCG010000024.1 GCA_030151885.1 Bacteroides sp. | reverse complement strand
TGAATTCTAAATAAAATATATAGAATATATAAAAAAGGCTACTTAGATTTATCTAAGTAGCCTTTTTATTTTGATTGTAATTTAAATAGACTAAGCTATATAATAATTTTATTTACTAAGTATTGTTTGAATTATGATTATTTATAATATATTTGCTAAAAAGACACAAATAAATAAGTTTATTTATTATTTATCCTTAAATAAAAATATATTATGAAAAGAAAGGTTTTGTTTTTACTGTACCTGTTTATAACTGCTGGTACGTTAATGGCACAGACGAAAACAGTTTCTGGACTAGTTTTAGATGATCTAGGAGAAACGGTTATTGGTGCTAGTGTTATGGAAAGTGGAACTACAAATGGGACTATCACCGATATTGATGGGAAATTCACACTTCGTGTAAATGATAACTCTGTAATTGTAATTTCTTATACAGGGTTTAAATCAGAAAAAATAAAGACATCTGGAAAGACTTTTTTCAAAGTTACTTTACAAGAGGATACGAAACTTTTAGAAGAAGTTGTTATTACTGGTTATGGTGGTAAGCAGCTGAGGTCTAAAGTTACTAACTCGATTGCTAAAGTTAATGAAGAGGTATTGGAAAATGGTTTATTCTCAAATCCAGCTCAGGCTCTTTCTGGAGCAGTATCTGGTTTGCGTGTTTTGCAAACTTCTGGTGATCCAGGTGCAGCTCCACAAATAATTCTTCGTGGAGGTACAGACTATAATGGAACTGGTGCTCCACTAGTTATTATAGATGGTCAAGTTAGAGGAGGGTTAAATGACATTAACCCTGATGATATTGAATCTATGGAGGTGTTAAAAGATGCTGGGGCAACAGCTATCTATGGAGCAAGAGCTAATAATGGTGTTATATTAATTACTACAAAACGTGGTAAAGAGGGTAAAACAGATGTAACATTAAAGGCTAAATGGGGACTTAATTACTATAATAATCCTTATGAGTTTTTAGGTGCACGTGATTATTTATATTGGATGAGAACGGCATATCAACGTTCTTCACAAATCTACCAAGATTCTAAAGGAGATTGGAAAGGTACAACAAATATGAATACACTTAATGGAGCAACTCCTTATGGTACTGGAAACTTATATTTTGATCCTAATAATCCTAATAAAGTAATTAATGGTAATGTAGATGTTCGTGGTGTATGGAGTACTATGAAATATACAGACGACTTAGCTTTCTTATTAAAAGAAGGCTGGGAAACGATGATTGATCCTGTATATGGTGATAAATTGATTTTTAAAAATACTGACCCTGCTGAGTTTAATATTAATGATCCATCTATTTCACAAGATTATAACTTGAATGTGAGTGGTGGTAATGATAAAGGTGCATATTATGCAGGTCTAGGTTATAACTATAGTAAAGGATCTGCCGTAGGTAATTGGTATAAGCGTTTTACATTTGTTTTTAATGCTGACTATAAATTGAAATCTTGGTTGCACTCAAGCTCATCTTTTAGCTTTGCAGATGCTACTTGGTATGGACTTTCTCCTGGTTCAAGAGGTGAAGTGGAGTACTTTTCTAGAATGTTATCTTTACCTTCAACTTTTAGAGGTCGTAATGCTGATGGAGAAATGTTGTTAGGACCTAACTCTGGAGATGGTAATCAAATGTATAATCTCAATAAGTTTAAAAGAGATAATAATACTGATAAGTTCTCTATGGTACAGTCTTTCACGATTAATATAATGAAAGGGTTGTCATTAAAGCTAACAGGTAATTTATATTTTAATGAAGGAAAATATGAAGGATTTAATAAAGATTATTTAGCTAATCCAGGGGTGATGAATACAGCACGATCAACTTGGGCTTCGTACGACAGAACTGTTGACCAAACATATAATGCTGTTTTATCATACAATAATCAAATAACTAAAGATCACTACTTATCAGCTATGGCTGGTTATGAGTTTTATGATTCAAACTACAAAGGCTTTAGTGCAGAGGGATCTGGCGCTCCTACGGATGATTTTGGGTCATTAGGTTTAACTTCTGATGAAGAAGGTAAGCGTAAAATGAATTCAGGACACTCTAGAAATAGAATTATGTCATTCTTTGGACGTGTTAACTACGATTATAAAAATAAGTATTTGGCTTCTATCGTGATGCGTAGAGATGGCTATTCCAAACTAGCAAAAGAAAACAGATGGGGAACTTTTCCTGGAATTTCAACAGGATGGGTATTCGGTAGAGAAGAATTTATGAAGAGCTTATCAGATATTATATCTTTTGCTAAACTTAGAATGAGTTATGGTTTAAATGGAAATGTGAATCCAAGTTGGGTCGGTAACTACACTGTTCAAGGTTCTTATGGTACTAACAAATATGATGGTAATATTGGTTATTTATTAGGAACTATTCCAAATCCTTACTTAAAATGGGAAAGATCTCAAACATTTGAAATCGGTTTAGATCTAAGCTTTTTAAATAATAGAATTAATGCTAATACTACCTTCTACAATAGATTAACAGACGATAAGTTTGCAAATATTAATTTACCATCTTCTTCTGGAATTAGTAGTATTGCATCTAATAATGGAAAGTTCAGAAATAGAGGTGTTGAAGTAGAGTTAGGATTCAGAATATTCGATAACAAGGACTGGAAGTGGAACTTGAATATGAATGCTTCATACAATATGAATAAGGTAATTAAACTACCTAATAATGGATTAGATAATAACAGACAAGGTGGTTTACAAGTCTATACTGGTAATAAACTAGCAGATGGAAGTGATGAAATTGTATGGGTTGGTGGCTTACAAGAAGGTAGAAGACCAGGTGATATATATGCGTATAAATCAGAAGGAATATATAAGTCTATAGAAGATATACCTGCAAACTTAATAGATAAATCGGTAGGACATAGTGGGGCTAATAATAAACCTTTATATGGTCCTGAGGCTTGGGAAAAATTAACAGATGAACAAAAATCTAAAGGATTACCAATACAGCCTGGTGATGTTAAATGGAAAGATGTGAATGGTGATGGTGTTATTGACGTATTTGATCAAGTGAGAGTAGGTAATACAACTCCTAAGTGGACCGGAGGTATTAATACAAATGTATCTTGGAAGGGATTAAGTTTATCTGCTAGATTCGATTATGCATTAGGTTTTAATGTAATTGATTGGAGAACTCCATGGATTATGGGGAATATGCAAGGTACATACAATACGATATCTGAAACTAATAAAACTTGGAGTCCTGAAAACCCAGGAGGTAAATACCCTATTTACACATGGGCCGATCAGTTAGGTAAACGCAATTATGCACGAAATACTACAATGTTTATTTACAATGGAAACTATTTAGCCCTTAGAGAGTTGGCATTGAGTTATTCTTTGCCAAAAGCATGGGTGAATAAAGCTATGTTTGAGTCAGTTCAAATTTCTGTTACTGGTCAAAATCTAGGTTATTGGACCCAAGCTAAATTTGTTCACTCTCCAGAAAATGGAAGCAGTAATGGAGGATATCCACTACCTAGGACTGTTATTTTTGGTGTAAATGTTACATTTTAATTGATTAATACTATGAAAATATTAAAATACATATATAAAGTAGCATCTGTTCTTTTAGTTGTTACAACGCTAATGGCATGTAATGCATTAGATCTATCTCCTATAGATTATTATGGTAGTGGAAACTTTTGGACTACATCCACTCAAGTTAGTGGTTTTATGGACG
The DNA here is from genome assembly GCA_030151885.1 of Bacteroides sp. Taxonomy (GTDB): domain Bacteria; phylum Bacteroidota; class Bacteroidia; order Bacteroidales; family Bacteroidaceae; genus Bacteroides_E. The sequence continues at coordinate 1,727 of JASLCG010000024.1, read as the reverse complement.
GATTACATTCTCAATTGAGAGGGTCATACTCGATGTTTTATGTGTTAGGAGAAGCTAGAGGAGGAACACTAAGATCAGGAACATCTTCTTTGAATACATCTATAGATATGAGTGATCCAATTAAAAACAATCAGTTCACTAAAGATAAAACAGGAATATCTAACTGGAATGGGATATATAATAGAGTGTTACAGCTGAACCATTTTATTGATCAAGTTAGTAATGCCTGTCCATTCCTTAATGAAAACGATAGAGCATATTACTTAGGACAAGCTCATGGGTTAAGAGCATTTTATTATAGCTATTTGTACAGAACATTTGGTGGTGTACCACTGATTACAAAAGTCAAGGTCTTAGATGGTAAAATCATGGCCGAGGATTTATATACTACTCGTGCAAAACCATCTGAAGTACTAAGCTTTATAAAAGAAGAAATTAAAAAGTCTGAAGAGTATTTTGGTAATGATGAAACAGGAAGTAATATTAAATGGAATAAGCATACAACTTTAATGCTTAAAGCTGAGATGTATCTTTGGTCTGCTAAAGTTTCTACTGGTGATGTTAGAGCAGCAGGAAAAGAAGATTTGTTAGTAGCTAAAAATGCCTTGACCGAGCTAGAAGGAAAGTATGTTTTACTTGAAGATTATTCAAAAATATTTACAGATAAAGGTAATAAGGAAATTATCTTTAGTTTGAGATTTAAAGATAATGAAGCAACCAACTGGGGAGCAAACTTTGTCTACTCAAAAGACGTATTTGTAGGTCAACGATTTACTAAAGAGGGAGAGGAGTTAGGAGATGTATTAGATTTAAAAGGAAATGGGTTATTACGTCATGAATACAAATCCTCACTGTGGGACACTTATGATGATAAAGATAAAAGAAGAGATAAAACATTCTTTGCACATTATGATAAGAATGGTGAGAATCAAGGGTTAGTATTATTAAAATGTTTAGGTATCATTAATTCTAATGGAAACAGAGTGTATGAAAGTGATATTATTATTTATCGATACTCTGATGTATTGCTGATGTTAGCAGAGGTTGAAAATGCTTTAGGAAATGACGGATCTAAATATATCAATGATGTAAGAAAACGTGCGTATGGTGAAGACTATTCTGATGAGTTTGCATATAAAAATGCTTCTTTTGAAGAAAATGAACTTGCAATATTGCACGAGAGAGATAAAGAGTTTGTTTGGGAAGGAAAAAGATGGTTTGATGTTGTAAGAATGCAAGATGAAAATAAAGAGTCTTTAGTATTTAGCGCTAAAGCAAATTATCTAAATCCTGATGAAACAACGCTTTATCCTATATTAGATAAGAAATTAGAAGCTCATAAGCTATTATGGCCTATTGATGTAAATACCTTAACAAATGATCCTAGTTTAGCTCAGACTCCTGGCTATGAGGAATAATTGAATTATAATTATTTATGTTTTTAGATAGTGCCAAGTCAGTAATTACTGACTTGGCACTACTTTTTATATTTTGTATTAAAGTGGATGATCATTGGCTCTTAATATAAAATACAGTAATAAAAGAGCGAAATACAAATAGAAAATTAGAGTATCTAAATACTAAACAAAAATATAGTTTTCTTTAGTCGGATATTTTGTGCTTCACATATAAATATTTAAAGCTTATGTAGGACGAGACAAGTAATAAAAATAAGGGAATAGTACTAACAGTACTATTCCCTTATTTAATTTTTTATGTATAAATAG
>JASLCG010000023.1 GCA_030151885.1 Bacteroides sp. | reverse complement strand
TGAATTCTAAATAAAATATATAGAATATATAAAAAAGGCTACTTAGATTTATCTAAGTAGCCTTTTTGTTTTGATTGTTTGTGGCAATTTAGAGGTCCCAATACAATGGTGGAACCTCTAGAATAATATATAAAGTTGTTATTTAATAACTTCTAACTCTGTTAAATTGGCATAATTGTATCTTCCTCCTACAAATTCTTTTAATATAATATTAGTTAATTTAGTATTAGGTTTGAAAACGATATTTTGTTCACCTTTACCTTCACTTTTGTATAAACCTAAAAACTTGACCTCATCATTGATGTTACTATAAACTTTTACAAATTCCAAAGGATAATAACTATCTTGGTTGATTTTTAACCCTTTAACTTCAACTTCTTTACCTAAATCTATGTGTAAAAAATCACTCTTTGAAGTTGTTTTCCAAATTGTTTGATTCCACTTGTCATCATATTGACTCTTGTTACCATCGGTAAGGAATTTAAGGGACTCTTTGGATTTGTTAGATGTTAGTACAAAGTTCTTATAAAGTTCTCCTTCCAGTACTTTAGTCGTCTGGTCAAGTAGTCCTATGGAGAATTGAATGTTACATTTAATATTTAAATTACCTCGTTCCTTAGCACTTTTTATTTTATCAGAGCTTTCCATTACCATCTTAATAGGTAACTCATATGAGCCCTCTTGTAAAATATCAGGATTGCTAATCGCTATTTCTGTTGTGACCTTTAATTCGCCTGCAGGTATTGTAACTGGATTGATTGTATAAGCTTCCTCTGGCATTAAAGTAAATCCAGGAGATAATTTATCAGAGTCAATATTAAATCCTATTTCTAAATCAAAATCAATTGCTGTAGTAAGAATTACTTCTATTTGCCTGTTTGTATTGTATTGTACAGTTGTTTTACCTAGCTCGTGTATTCCATTTCCTTGTATGCTATTTATATTAAAATATGCTAGAGGAGTTGAGGGGATTTCACCAAGTGTATTTCTAATGTCTTCATCTTCATATTTATTGTCAATAGTCCACGAAGTGTCTTGTTCGATGATTTCTATGTCATCTTTACTGCAGGAACTTAATCCTGCAGTGATAAAAGCTAAACCCAATAATGGGAGTGTTAATATATTTTTTTTCATAATACTATTCAATTATTACTAGTTCATCAGATGGGAATTTAACATTTTCTATCCATTTTATAATTGCGCCACTATGTATTGTAACCTTATTATTATGCGGTGTTAAATCAGTTACACCAGCCTCTTTTGTTAATGGTAGGTAAGATTCTAAAGCATCAGTATTAGGGTCAAGTGGTAAATATAGGTTCTCTAATATTTCTGTCTCAGTAAGTGGTTTAGACCAAAATCTAACTTCTCTTAGATAATCATCATAGCCACCATTACCAATGCTAAATGAGCTACCTTCTTTGTGGAAAATTTTTGTTGTACCAAATGTCTTTTGAAGTACACCATTTACATACACACTAACTGTTTGATCTTTATAAACGTAAGTTATTTGTAGCCATTTTTTTGCCTCTAGAGGTTTTTGTGTCCATGTATCGTCACCATCTCGGCCATTTTTAACTTGAATACCAGTTCTTTCATTAATACGAGTGTAAAAGCCTCCTTCTTGACCACCAAAATATCCAACATTGAGGTTACCTCTATTTAGGTTTTTAAAGTTTCCTGTGAATTGGAAAGTCCATCCATCAATTGTTTTTTCTTTCAAATCTTCGGCAAATTCAACAGTAAAACCTCCACTAGTCATTTTTGATACAGATGTTACCAATGGTCTATTAATTGTTATAATAACACTCTTTACATTGTCTAATATCTTCATATCGCTGCTAATAATACTTAATGGTATTGCAACCTTTTTAGCAGGAGGATATTTAGTGTTATCTAGATTTTTAACTTTAATTTCTAGTGGTAATCCAATATCATTTTTTTCAACAGGTATACTAATACTACCTTGACCTTTAAGGTTAGCAGAAGAGTATATTAATTCAAAGTCTTCTTGCTCTAATGGTATATATTCTGAATTGTTTTTTTTATTAAACAAATCAAGAGCTTCTTTGTCTAGACCTACTACAAGGTTTGTTTGTTTATTTGCAAGATTAGCAAGTCTAGGTTGTACAAATGTACTTCCACCATTAACATCAATAGTTAGACTAACAATTGGTTTGTTGTTTGCTGCCTCTTCCATATAAGCTGCATTGCCTGGTTTTGTACTATGATTCTTATCGCAAGACATGAAAAATAGTAACCCTATTAATAGCATAGAGCTATAAATAATATTTTTATTTTGTTTCATGATATTTCAATAATTATTTGATTGGAGGATTCATATAGTTAATAGCCTCTCTCACGTTTTTATAAATAATTTGTTCATGAGAGTCTTCATTGATATGATAGACACCAATACCACCTAAGTCGTAATTTCTAGATACAATTAACTTTGCATAGTTGTTTGTAAATGTAGGTCTATTATAAGGTTTGTTTTCGAAAGATTCAGTAAACATAATTTGTTTAGTACTAATGCTTAATCTTTGTGCAATATCTTCAGGTGAGCCACATGCACCGAAGTTAGATCCGTATGACTGGACGACAAATTTGTCGAAATATTTAGCAGAGCTAGGTGTTAACCAGTGTATTGATCCATTCAAATGAAACAACATCTTTTTACCAACCACTTTTTCGTGTTTGTCTAACTTTTCTCTCATAATTCTAAAGAAAAAGTTTTCTTTATCTTTACCAGAATCACGATAACAAGAAACTATGTCTCCACAATGTCCTCCTGGCTTCCAAGGTGATGCATAAGAAGGTTCGTAGTCGCAGTCAAAACCATCATAATTATATTTTGCAATAGTGTCTACAATTGCTTGTGCATAAGCTTCTATAGCTTCATAGTCATCTTCTGGCCAATTTTCTCTTCCCCATACAATTTGGTCACCAATGCTCTGAACAATCCACCCAATAATTACTTTGGTTCCTTTTTCTTGTACCTCTCTAAGTTCGTCTATTTTGTCCTGTTTTAAGCTATGCCAGTTACCCCATATCGAAACTACATCCATACTATCTGGTAATAAAGATAGTTTGGAGTACTTTCCAGGAGCTTCGGGTTGCCAAGCATTAAACCAACCAAACATAATAGGATGGTCTGTCTCTTTATACGCTCTTAGATTTTTAAGGTATTGTTGATACACCTCTTTGTTTTCTTGATCTCTTTTTTCTTCGGCTTCCCATTTTAGCTTATCTCTTTTTTCATATAAGTCTTTTAATGCATCCTCTTCAAAACTTTTAGAAGTCGGATCAGTCCATTTACTACAAGAAGAGACTAAAATAATACCTAATATAAAGGTGAAAATTATATTTTTATTAATCATAGCATTCAATTATTTATTGTTTTTTTTATCCCACCAAACATTAATGTTTCCTTTATCTTTGCCGTTTAAGTACTTATTCACAGCATCTTTAACATTCTCAAAGTTATTATCATACTCAGTTTTTGGATATTGTAGTCTTCTAACACCTCCAGTTACACCATTACCTATAACTATATCTGAGTTAGATAAGTTTTGAGTAATGACAATCTGTTTAGGGTATCCTGTTCTTCTCCATTCAGTCCATGCTTCAGTACCATTAGGGAAACTAGCAATATATTTTTGAGTGATTATTTTTTCTAGAATTTCTTCAGAAGTAAAAGTGTTATCTAATTTAACTGTAACTGAACTAGGGGCAGATATACTCATAGAAGGGTCTGCAGGATCTTCGTAAGAGGCTGGCTTATTATTACTTTTTATGTAGTTTTCAACACCCGAAACCTTATTCTCCTTAAAAGACATTCTTATTCCCTCTTCATACAAATCTTTCACACTTCCTTTCATATTCCATCCTGCTAGTGCACCTTCAGCTCTAAGAAATAGCACCTCAGATGCTTTCATCCAGTATGTTGGAGTATCTTCTTGTACATTTGGAGCAGAGAAGTTTTTATAGTGGCTAACTTGTGGAATACCTGTTCTTACCGCGTAATAATCTTCTTTATTATTGTAAGTAGCTTTTTTGAAATAAGCAGAGATACGAGGATCATTATATCCTTTTAAAAGGGTGTAAATTGTAGCTCCCATTTTGGTGTCATTATAAGAATTCCATAGCATTTCTAAAGAATTTCTCATTTGCATTCCGGCACCTTTTGATAATTGAGCTGCTTCACTTTCTTGTTCAATTAAACCTTTAGGATGGTTCACTGCTAGTTCTGCATATTTTTGACCGAGAGCTTCGTCAGCATATCTTACACGAATAGCTAGTCTTAACATTAATGAATTAGCATATTTAATCCATTTGTTAACGTCGCCATTATAAACTATGTCGAAATCTTCAAGAATTTTACTTGATGACTCAGAATATATTGTTAGTACATTAATTGCTTGCTCTAATTCTGCAAAAAACGACTTATATATATCTTCTTGTGAATCATACTCTGTATGGAAGTTTCCAGTACCTACTTTTGAATATGGTAGTGCACCAAATGTATCGGTAGCTCTGTGAAGTCCAGAAATTTTAATAATCTGTGCGATTGAGAATATCTCGTCATTCTTAGCACCTTCAGTTTGTGATAGTTTTTGTATTTGCATCCATGGTGTAAATACTTCTGTTACTATTGTACTAAAGATTCCGTTCATTCTCCAGTCCGCAAAAAAGTAACTTGTTAAGTTTTGACCACCATCAAATTTGTTTTCAGTTGCTGATAGGTATCCTGCCCAAGAATCACCACACATATTTATAGTGAATTGGTACTTATTAATATAGTTTGTTCCATCTGCACTTGTTCCTGTAGGAATTACAGTCTTTTGAAGATTTGGAATATACATACCATAAATGACATCATCCATCTTTTCCATTTCCTTATCAGGATATAGAGGATTCTTGTTAATTCTTTCAAAGTTATCAGTACAAGAACTAGAGCCTAAAATAGTGGCTGATATTGCTAATGCACAGAATGCTTTCCTTGTTGTATTTTTTATATTATTGAATTTCATTGTATGCTTTTATTAAAGTTGAACTTTTACACTAAAACCAACACTTCTTAAGCTAGGGGGCATAAAGTAATCACCTCTGTTATATGTACCTGTTGAGGCTGTCATTTCAGGATCAAAAGGAGCTTTATTGTATAACATAAATAAGTTTCTACCAATAAGTGATAGTGTAATTCTATCTATTTTATTTTTAAACCATTTTCTAGGTAAATTATAACTTAAGCTAGCTTCTTGAAGTCTTACGTTTGTTGCACTATATAAATAGTATGCCGATAACCTTTGTGTACCAATAGTATTGTAATATTGGTATGCATCGTATGTATGTCCATCAATGACTACTCCTCCATTATCGCGCGCATTACCAGTTGCTTTCGAAACTCCATATTCGTCTAAGAATGCTTGTGTCGTTGATGACACTAAACCACCAACTCTTGCATTAATAAGGAAGCCCAGGTTCCAGTTTTTGTATGAGAAATCATTTCTCCAACCAACACTGTAACTAGGATTTGAAGAACCTACTTTAATTCTTTGTGTTTTATCAACTTTGAAAGAGTTTCCTTCAGATATTAACATACCTTCTTTATCTCTTTGAAGGATTCCTTGTACATACATAGAACCTATTTCGTCTCCTTCTCTTAATAATACGCCACCTTCTTCTTTAAGGGTAAGTTCTTTAATATCGAAAAGTGTACCATCAATTGGGTTTTCATAATTTCTAACCATTTCGATGATTTTGTTTCTGTTAAGTGTATATGTAAGATTTGTTGAGTAGTTAAAGTCTCCAAACTTATCCTCATAGCCAATAGCCATTTCAAGACCTCTATTTCTTACATTACCAGCTTGAACATAGAATCCAGAGTATCCAGATGCAGGAGACATACTAGATAAAAATGTTTGATTAAATGTGTTAGACTGATAAATTGTAGCATCGAAATTAATTCTATTATCTAATAGTCTAAAGTTCAAACCTAACTCGTATGACTTAGTTTTTTCTGCTTTAAATTTAGGATATGGATATGTAGAAATAGGGTTGATATTTCCACCTGTCATTGGATCAGTAACTGTACCAGGAGTAATACCTACTTGAGAAATAGGAGAACCTACTTCTGTGTACGATGCTCTAACTTTCATGAAAGTTATAAAGTCTGGTAGCTTAACCATTTCTGATATTACACCAGAAAGACCTATAGAAGGATAGAAAATAGACTCTTGACTTGAGTTTACTAATTGAGATGCCCAATCGTTACGACCTGTCATGGTTAAGTATAGCATGTTTTTCCAACCAAGTTCTGCACTAGCAAAAACCGCTATATTACGAGTTCTTCTGTATGATTGGGATCCAGGACCAGAAGAGGGATCAAAGTTTGCAGCTGAGAATAAGTTAGGTATTCTAAATAGTTTACCACCAATACCTAAACCTTCTGTATAATGATCTTCATAACTACTACCTAAGTTAGCTGTTAAGTTAAAATCACCAAAGGCCTTGTTTACATTAAGCATAATGTCTGCATAAGTTTGCTTATACTCTTCTACATTTTTAGAGTAACTGCCTTTATCAGATTGAGTATGTAGTTTTAATGTAGATGCATATAATTTCCTTTCTCTTGTAGTATAAGTATTATCTACACGCACTCGACCTGCAATATTTAACCAGTCAAGGATATCATATTGTAGTCTAGCATGCATCATATATCTTTTTTTCTTAGATGTAAAAGACTCTCTATTTGCTATCCAATATGGATTCTCAAGGTCTAGACCTTGGTCTCCATAAGGCCAGTATTGTACAGGGAATTTTCTGTTTTTATCGTAACGTTCGTAGACTTTTATATCATCAAAGTTTTCACCTCTAGGGAATAGATATAAAGGTACAATTGGATTAAAGTATCTTCCTTGAGATACCATGTTTTTATCGCTTTGCATTACAAAACTAGTACCCAAGTCCAAGTGTAACTTATCATTTAAAAAATTACTGGTATTTCTAGCTGAAAAGTTATAACGTTCGTAATCGTTATTAGGAATAATACCATTTGCATTTGTTGTTGCTACAGATACAAAAGTTTGGTTTTGTTTATTACCTAAAGAGACATTTGCAGAGTTAATAAAGTTTGTTCCTGTTCTAAAGAAATCCATTGGATCATAATCTGTCGGTGTGTCCATTCGTTCTCCCCAACTCTTAAATGAACCTGTTTTATTGCCATAGTTTTTTTGGAACTCAGGTTTAATGAAAGGTTTCATGAATTCAGAACTTGAAGAAATATTAACCTTAACTTTGCCTTCTTCTCCTTTTTTTGTGTTTATAAGAATAACACCATTAGCTGCAGCTGCACCGTATAGAGCTGCTGCAGAAGGACCAGTTAATACGGAAATACTTTCGATATCTTCTGGGTTGAAATCCGAAATACCTTCACCGCCTCCAGGACCACTAAACTCATTAGAAACTTTACCTCTAGATTGGTTACCAATTGGCATACCATCAATAACATAAAGTACGTTATTATCACCTACGATAGATTTAGCACCACGCATAACTACTTTTGTAGCACCACCTACACCAGATGAACTGGCATTAATTGTAACACCCGCAACTTTTCCGCTCAAACTATTTACAAAGTTTGGACTTTTAACAGTAGTAAGTTCTGAATCATTAACTTTTTGTACGTTGTAACTTAGTGCTTTTTCTGATCTCTTAATACCTAAAGCTGTTACTACTACTTCATCTAGTAATTCAGTATCTTCATCTAGAATTATATTAAGGATTTTCTCACTTTCTACTTTAATTGTTTTTGTAGCATAGCCTATGTAAGAGAATTCAAGGATTGTACCCTGTGGTACTTGTATAGTAAATGATCCATCTACTCCTGTAACTGTTCCTTTTCCTGTGTTTTTTACAGTAATACTAACTCCAATAAGTTCTTCACCTTTTGAGTCTTTAACTTTACCTTTAATATTTAGGTCTTTTGTTTGCGTGTTATAAATGTTTGCTGCAGCATATTTATTTGTACTGTCTGATGTAGCATTCATTTGTAACGACGTAGCTAACAGCAAGAGTAGTATGAGCATACTCTTGCGATTAAAATTCTTGTTCATTCGTTAAATAGAATTAGATTTAATAATATTCATTATGTTTTATAATTATAAAACATTGCAATAATAATGAATAATTATATATCAACATCATATTATATTAAAATATTTTAATATAATAAATGTTTTATATTTAAAGTTTAATTAATAAAGCTGGATTTAGTTATTATATTTATTTGAATTTTAGTGGTTTAGGTGTTTTATTGTAAATAAAATTATTTTAATGTTAAAATTATTATATAAGATTATAATTTAACAATTGTAATATGTTTGTAACTTTATAATTGTAGTAATAAAAATAAGGGAATAGTACTAACAGTACTATTCCCTTATTTAATTTTTTATGTATAAATAG
>JASLCG010000017.1 GCA_030151885.1 Bacteroides sp. | reverse complement strand
AGAGCAATATATGATGAGCTAGGTCGAAAAGAAGGAGTAAAATACGACTTAAATATTACAAATAATTCTGCTGGACCTAGAGGAACCATATACCCCATGGTTACACAGCCAGGCGACCAAGTTATGGATGGTCCGTTTAATATAAATGGGGAGCAAGTGCGTTATTGGGGTGAAGATTATACTACTACACAAACTATTGTTGGTGTACCAGAAGAAGATATTGTGGTATATAGTAGGAGTGCTTACTCTGGACGTGAAGCTACAAGTAAAGACAAAGGGCTTACTATTTTTAGACATTTAAAAGTTAATTTATTCTTTATTGGAGATGGTGGATTTGTATCCAACAACTTAGGTGCAACCAGTTATTATCTAACTAGATGCCCTTTCTGGTTAGTTAGATGTGGAGATAAATACGATAGTAAGAACAACAATCCAGATTTTACACCTACCTATAAGTTTGACTATGGGAATAACAATGTAATTGAAGGAAGGAAGCTTGTAGGAAATGCAATAATTTTCGCAAACACATTAGCCTGGGCAATAGATAAAGCAGAATTTAAAGACTAATTCTTTCTTCTTTTTATAATATGTCCATTTTCTAAAAGAAAATATAAGTGGGTAGAGTGTAACTCTATCCACTTATTTAGTAACAATTTATCTATTAAATCCATTCAAATACCATCTACATACAGAATTAGAGTGTCAATATATTATACTCTACTTACTAATTATCAAACGGAAAATACTACTTAGTGTTTCGCCCAACTCCCACAAACTTTTACACTTTTATATCAATCATATTGACAACATAGACTAGCCTATTCTAAGACTACGACACCTATTTTGTTAGTCGCCGACAAGCATGAGGTTACTCCCCGACTTACCTCTGGTGTGTTGCCGACAAGTACGAGGTCTGTCGGCAACAAGTAAAGGGCATCAAAAAAAGAGGTTATAAGCAGTATATACTACATATAACCTCTTTCAAGTATAAAGAAATAATAAAAGCCTATTTAAACGTCAGCACCTTATTCATTGTAAAGTTTACGACCCCATAAAGTAGGAGCCCCAAAAACTGTGCAACATATTCGTTTACATCACCCAACTGTACTAAAGCCACAATAAATATAAACTGGAGCCCGTAGGCACAACCAAATGCTATCAAGAAAAGTACCATCTGTTGCCAAAGGGTGTTTTTACCATCCATAAGAGGGAATACCCAATACTTGCACCACAAGAAGTTGTGGATTTGTGCCACTACATAACCAACTATATTTGCAGCTCTATAATCTACCTGGAATAGGTGCATCAGTACCCATACTAGTAATGAAATAACTAGAAAGTTGAGTGTACCTACGACAATGAATCTAAATGCTAATGTTGAATTCTTCAATTCTGCTTACTCCTCTTCTGTTTTCACTTCAACAATAAGATTCAACTCTTCTAGCTGCGAAGGATCAAGTACTGCAGGAGCATCAATCATAACATCACGACCAGAGTTGTTCTTAGGGAATGCGATACAGTCACGGATAGAGTCAAGACCTGCAAATAGAGATACCCAACGATCTAGACCGTAAGCGATACCACCATGAGGAGGTGCACCAAATTTAAATGCATCAAGTAAGAATCCGAATTGCTCTTCTGCTTTCTCTTGTGTAAAGCCAAGTAGTTCGAACATCTTGTTTTGTAATTTACTATCGTGAATACGGATAGAACCACCCCCTACTTCAACACCATTTATAACCATATCGTATGCATTAGCACGTACACGACCTGGATCTGTATCTAAATAAGGAATATCTTCTTTTTTAGGAGATGTAAATGGGTGGTGGACAGCTACAAAACGAGCAGACTCTTCGTCCCACTCAAATAGAGGGAAATCTACTACCCATAGACAAGAGAATTTATTTTTATCTTTCAATCCTAAATCACCAGCCACTTTTAGACGAAGTTCGCAAAGTTGCTTACGAGTCTTCATTGTATCGTCTCCAGAAAGAATAAGGATTAGGTCGCCAGCTTCTGCACCAAATGCTGCTTTCATCTCTTGAAGTACCTCTTGGGTATAGAACTTGTCAACGCTAGATTTTACATTGCCATCAGCCTCTACACGAGCATAGACCATACCTTTAGCGCCTATTTGAGGGCGTTTAACGTAGTCAGTAAGCTGGTCTAGTTGTTTACGTGTAAAACTAGCAGCACCTTTTGCACAGATACCACCAATATACTCAGCACTATCAAATACACCAAAACCATGACCTTTCAAGATATCCATTAATTCTACAAATTTCATATCGAAACGTAGGTCTGGTTTATCGCTACCGTAGTACTTCATAGCATCGTGCCATGTCATACGTGGGAAATCGTAATCTAGTTCGTAGTTGCGTATTTTTTTGAAAAGGTGTTTTGCCATCCCTTCAAAAGTGGTCAAAATATCTTCTTGTTCCACAAAGCTCATTTCGCAGTCAATCTGAGTAAACTCTGGCTGACGGTCTGCACGAAGGTCTTCGTCACGGAAACATTTTGCTATTTGGAAGTAACGGTCAAATCCCGATACCATTAACAGCTGTTTGAATAATTGTGGAGATTGTGGTAGTGCATAGAACTCACCTGGATTCATACGAGAAGGAACCACAAAGTCACGAGCACCCTCTGGTGTAGAACCGATAAGAATAGGAGTCTCTACCTCCATAAATTTCAAATTGTCTAAGTAACGACGAATCTCCATAGTTACGTCATGACGCATCTCTAAATTAGAGCGTACATTCTTACGACGTAAATCTAAGTAACGGTACTTCATACGAAGGTCATCACCACCATCAGTATGCTCTTCAATGGTGAATGGAGGTGTTGGAGATGAGTTTAAAACAGTTAGTTCATCTACTAATATCTCGATATCGCCCGTAGGCATTTTGTCGTTCTTACTTGAGCGTTCGCTCACTTTACCTTTAACCTGAATTACGAATTCACGACCTAGCTTATTAGCACGATCGCAAAGTTCTTCATTACTAGCTTCATTAAATACGAGCTGTGTAACACCGTAACGGTCGCGGATATCGACAAATGTCATACCACCCATTTTACGTGCACGTTGTACCCAACCTGCTAGAGTAACTTCTTGGTTAATATTAGAGCTTCTAAGCTCTCCACAAGTATGTGTTCTAAACATCTTATTCTATATTTAGCCGTTTGTTATATTTATTTTGCATACAAAAATACATAAAATTATACAACTATGCTTACTCTTTGAAAGATAGTTTTCTAAAACAAAAAATGTTCTCCAAAATTAATTGGAGAACATTTTAACCCACATAAAATGGTAATAGCTTATTTTTTATCCTTTCAGTATGCCAACGATATCTTCGCTTAGCAATGAAAATATAAACATATTAAAGAGTAGTACAATAGCCACACGTCTAGCTACCAATCTGGTATTAGATACGGGTTTGGCCAAGCAAATTGGCGAGTAGTGCATTACAAGTTGATACAAGCCATAGGTTATGGCGCCTATAGCAATACCTGAAACCATGCCCGCCAAAATATCTGATATAAAATGTACACCCAAATATATTCTGGAATAAGCTATTAAAGCTGCCCAAATAAAGATGATAGTTGTATATATTTTATTCTTCATGATTAGAGCCGAGAACATAGCAAAGCCAAAGAAGTTGGTAGCATGCCCCGATATAAACCCATATAGACCACCACGGTAACCAAAAACAGTCTTTACTTCGTCCATAAATAGAGGGTGATGGGTAGGTCTTAAACGCATGAAGTATGGTTTACAAATATGAGAGGAAAAGCCGTCACAAAACAGGATTAATACACCAATGGCTAAAAATACAGGTAGCCACTCTTTATAGTTCTTTTTATAGGTTAATGCATATATAAAAAAAAGGGCTACTGGTATCCACATTACAGCACCAGAAAATAGCCACATTACAGCATCTAAAAATTTGGACGAGCTACCATTCAAAAAAAGAAAAGTATCTCTCTCGTACAACAAGATTTTTTCTAGCATATCTATCTAAGCTTTTAAAATATTAACAAAGGTTTCTAGGTTGTTTTATATTAAACTTTAGCACAAATATATAACTCAATTTGGTAGATTTTCTGAATTTTGCAAAACACTACCCTTTTGAGTCTATATAAGCACTTCTCTAAAATCCTTCGATTGCAATATTAAAACTCAATTTTGTAGATTTTTTGTAGAAAAGAACACTCTAAAGCTTTTTTTTAAGCAAGAAGTACTTTTATTGCGCAATATCTTCGTATTTTTGAATAAACAATAATTACGGTAAGTAAAACAAAGAGATAAACAGCATGAAAATTCTAATTATTGAAGACGAAAAAGAATTGTCAAACAATATAGCAACCTATCTTTCGGGCAACAACTACTTGTGCGAACAAGCTTATAATTACGAACAAGGCATTGAAAAGATAGATTTATACGAATACAGCTGCATATTACTAGATATAAACTTACCAGATGGTTGTGGTTTCGAACTACTTAGCGAAATAAGAAAAAGAAACATAACTACAGGCATCATTATCATATCAGCAAGAGGAGAACTAGACGATAAAATAAAAGGGCTAACAGATGGAGCAGACGACTATCTTGCAAAACCCTTCTCGCTACCTGAGCTAACCATAAGAATACACGCTCTAATTCGCAGACAACTGGCCTCAACAAATAACATATTAGAGTCTAATAATATTAAAGTGGACCTACTAGCCAAACGTGCATCTGTGAATGAAGAAGATTTAAACTTAACCAGATCCGAGTATAATCTACTACTCTTCTTAATTGGAAATAAAAATAGATCAATATCTAAAAACGCCATTGCAGAACACCTATCGGGCGATATGGCCGACTACCTAGACGATGTGAGTTTTATATATGCACACATCAAAAACCTAAAAGCTAAACTAGCTCAAAATGGGGTAGAAAACTGTATTAAAACGGTGTATGGAATTGGTTATCAGTGGATAGAATGAGAACACTATTAAGTAAAAGCTTTTTAAGCATATTCATATCGACAGCTATTGTACTGATAGCTAGCGGACCACTCTTCTTCATGCTGATGGAGAAGTTTTACATGAACGACATTGATGAGGTCATTAAATACCGATCTATGCAGTTTAAAGAGGAGCAATTGCCCCTACTCTCGCACATTGAAATCAATACATGGAACAGATATAACCCAGATGTACAGGTACTAGAGTTCAATCCTAATACAAAGATAAACAAGCCCTATAACATTGTGTACCTAGATAAACGCAAAAAAGTTGAGGTAAATTACCGTGTGCTAAACACTTTGGTTAATCTAGACCATCACATACATATTTTACACATACGTGTACCCATGATAGACCGAGATGACTTGATTGAAAACATATCGGTACAGCACTCCTTACTTGCTATTTTCATACTTGTAGCCCTACTGATACTACACCGTACGAGTTCAAAAAAACTTTGGCGTCCGTTTTACGAAACACTAGACCAGTTGAAGGAGTTTAATATGCAAAAGAACTACGTTCCTATTCTTACTAAAAGTAATACCAAAGAGTTTGAACAACTTAACGAGAACCTTATAAAGCTAATGAACAAAGCATTGACTAGCTTCAATACTCACAAGCACTTTATTGAAAATGCATCGCACGAGCTACAAACACCTATTGCTGTTTTTAAATCGCAATTAGACCTGCTGTTGCAAGACCCTAACCTTACAGAAGAACAAACTAAAGTAGTACAGGCTCTTTACAACAACACCTCACGAATTAGTAAGCTAAACAAGAACCTATTGTTGTTGGCAAAAATAGATAATCAGCAGTTTGAAGACCAAGAGTTAGTTCAAGTTCATAGAATGGTGGACGATTTTTACATTCAGTTTAAAGAGATTGCGCAACATAAAGATGCAGATATCGTAACCTCGGTAGTACCTGTAACAATACGAACCAATAAGGCACTACTAGAAATTGCCCTATCCAACCTCATATCTAATGCCATAAGGTATAACAAACCCTATGGGGGCGTTATTATTATAGATTTAACAGCAACAAGCCTTACAGTTACCAACTCGAGTGTACACGATAAATTGGATGAAAATTGCATTTTCCAACGTTTTGCAAAGACAAAGTGCGGACAACAGAAAAGAAATGGACTGGGCCTTGCCATTGTTAAACAAATTTGTGATTACAACCATTGGCGCATTACATACAACTACACAGAGGGAAGGCATTCCTTTACCATTCGGTTCTAAAACATACTGCAAGGGCCTAAACGGATGCAATACACTTATGTTGTCGATATAAAGTTGGTCGATATGCAGTAATTCTACTATATTCGCAGCATAGAAGGTAGGCAAAATACTATTTATAACACACGGACTATGTACTACAAAGAGAATTACTTTATTCTTACGGGAGGACCAGGATCGGGAAAGACCACCCTTATCAATAAGCTGCAAGAGATGGGTTACGCTATTGTACCCGAAGTGGGGCGAGAGATTATAAAAGAACAAATAGCTACTGGTGGCGATGCTTTACCATGGAAAGATACCACCAAGTATGCCCAACAGATGCTACAACACGCCGTTTCCGATTTCTTAAAACATACTTCGGATGATGGGCTATACCTCTTTGATCGTGGCATTGGCGACTCATTGGGCTATGCCAGCTTAATAGAACTCTGTAAACAGACCGATTTTAATACTGCCGTAAAGTGCTACAGATACAATGAAGTAGTCTTTATCTGCCCCCCTTGGGAAGAGATTTACCAAACAGACAACGAACGGTTGCAAGACTATGAACTAGCCGTAAGAACCTATCATGCCATTGAGAAGGTGTACCTAGCCCATGGCTATAAACTAATAGAAGTACCTAAAACCCATGTTAATCTGCGAGCACAATTCATTATTGAACACTTGAAGCTACATAAAACACACTATTAAAGTACTTTATAAAAGCCTCTGGCACTCTATTTGCAATAGGAGTCAAACACTTAGTGGCCACTTTCAAGCACCCACCCACTGCCTAGCATCTCTACCAAAAGCCTCAATATCGTTAATCAATTGAGCCGTATGATATCCGTCTGCTACGGCATGGTTAACAAAGATGGAAAAAGGCAACTTAAACCTTCCATTCTCCTCGTAATATTTACCAAATCGAATTAATGGGAAAAGCATATCCCCCTCCGAATAGGTATCTTGACTAATGCTATGAAAACTGAGCCAAGGCAATACAGATATAGGGCAAAAATTGCGTGGCTGATTAGGACGAGCCTTAATCTTCTTCACATCTTTATACTTATTCATATCGACCAATACTGTTTCATAGAACACCTTAAAGTTGGGGTTGTAATTGCTCCATAAGTCGGAAAATGTACAATCGTCTTTATGAAAAATAGTGTACGATGGCACTACATAGTTCCAGCATCCTAGGTTGCCATGCTCGTCAAAACTCATACGGAACTCTTCGTGCTGATTAACCTGATGTATAATAACATACAAAAAGCTCGGGTAAAATTTAAGTCCCCTAGAACGTATAACCTTCAGAAACTCGGTTATATCAATATGGTGGTTAATGTTGTACTTCGACTTTATTTTAGTGTGATAATAGTCAAAATAGGGTTTTCTTTTCCAGTCTGCTGGAACTTTTTCAAAGTTTGCTTTCATCATTATATCCTCCATGTATTAATCCTCGTTCTTTTAAAGTTAAAACTATTCTTTGTATTTTTAAAATTAGCAGTCAATATTCCTCGCTTCTAAAGAGACATTTATCGTAATGCATAACCTCTATAACTTGTTTAACTACAAAACATTAGTACGCTTAAACATAGATTTTAACGCGCCATTACAAAAATAAAACTATCTTTATATACAGTTTATCAACGGCTTTAAGATGTTATAAGCATCAGCAGAAGAGCCTACTATAAAACAATTAAGCGTAAACAGTAGCCCATTATACTGCCTATACGGTATAAATTTTACTACTGATGTACCTACTTTAATCTGATTCAAAAAATATAAAAGCGTGAATATAAAGCTTGTTACAAATCGACTGATACTTAGACCTTGGGTGTACACAGATGCACCTAGTCTATACAAATATGCACACGAAAAACGCGTAGCACTACCTGCAGGATGGCCTGCACATAAAAACATAGACGATAGTACTTTTTACCTCAACCAAGTATTTATGCAAAAGGGTGTATTTGCTATTGTGCGAAAAGACGATACCACGAGTCAAGCCATTGGCTGTATAGGCCTATTGTGTGGTGGTAAAAGCAATCTAGATATACCACTTAATGAAGGTGAAATCTCCTATTGGTTAGGATTGCCATTTTGGGGTAAAGGTTATGTTCCCGAGGCTGTTAATGAGCTTATTAAATACGGATTTGAACAGTTAGGGCTAAAAAAGATATGGGCAGGATTTTATACTGAGAATAAAAATTCTAAGCGTGTTTTAGAGAAGTGTGGGTTTAATTATGTGCGTACCGAACCGAATAAGTACAATGACTTGATAGACGAAGTAAGGACCGAGCAAATTTATTGTAAGTTGCCTTCAGAAAAACAGCTTGGTAATGACACTTGGCAAGTGTTATACAGATAAAAAAGAGGCTCTTAACCACAAGTTGTTTAAGAGCCTTACTGTAACTTTAAAATTTATTTTCTCTTTAAAATAGCTATAAAAGCCTCTGGCAGAGATATGTTTCGTAAACCATCTGCCAACACCTGTTTAAATAACGGTGCAACCTCTTCGGAGCTAAACCCTGCAATGCCACAGCCTATAGGGGTTAATAAAAATTGTTTATCTGGATTTGCCTTGGCAAAGGCTATGAATTTATTTACATGCGGAACTAGCTCTTCTACCGTTTGGAACATGGTAGGTAGTGCATAGGTCTGTCCTTGTAGTCCTTCACCATTCCCCCACTCTGCTCCCCATTTCATGGCTACGTTTGCAGCTCCTCCTGCATGAATTCCTCTCAAGTTACTACCAAAAACAAAAACTTCATGCTCCTGAAGTTCTTTAATGTAGTCTGGCGTTATTGGATGTTTCATCACATTAGTTATTAATTTGTTTATAGAATATATTAAAATCTTACCCCTGATTATAAGATATTTACTTCAAAAAAGCAACTAAAATAATTGACTAGAGTACGTTCTAGCCTGTATTTATTATTTTTTATGCTGTAAAGCATAGTAAATGAAGTAGTTACACACAAAACATTTTAAACTAAACTTATGTTTTATAGTTAATATTGATAAGGTATTGTATAAGCTATTGCCTATTTTATATAAAAAATTAGATTAGATTCAATAAGGTAGCTTTTAAGTTTACATTTTAAAAATTTCATTTTTTCATAAATAGTGAGTCATAATAGTTGATAATAAATGCGTGTTACTTCTTATTTTTAACCTAGACAGTTAGTTTTCAATTATTGATACGATATAATGATTTACATAAAATAGGCAATTATACAACTAACATTCAGCACTGGTCGGATCTGAAAAAAGATCTAGTTTTAGTTTTCATAAATATGAAATAATTACTTGAAATTCTATACCTCTGGTTTATTTTAGAAAACATTTTTATTTGAATTCATAGTTAATAAGAATAATTCAAACAGTATAGAATTGAATACAAGAAGGAGCCTCGTGTGATACGACGCTCCTTTTTAAATTGCATTAATTTTAAAGCAAGGGTTATTTTTTATCTTTCAGCTTCTTGAGCATACTTGCACTAAGCGTAAACAAGAATAGACCAATACACAATATGATACACCACATTACCACAGGGTTCTCTAGTAACATAGGCTTACGCACATCTAACGGAATATCTGTAAACTGCACATTATGCGTTGCCACAGTAGCAATATCTTTTGGCAATAAATCCGATAGCTGTTCTAAGTCATAATGCGCAGGTTTGGTTATACGCCCGTCAACCTCTACCCTATACTTTGCCCCAGCTTTAAGGTGTGCACAAATATATCTTCTTAAAGTGTACGCCTCAACGCTGCCAATGGTTAACGGAGGATTATCTCCATTTTCAATACTAAGCAATGCAGTAGAATCTACTTTAAAAGCATTAGAGTAGATGGTATTATCTGTATCCGACTTGAGATTAAAGTAAACTACACCTGGCTCATTTTTACTTTTTAAAGAAGCCCTACGCAGGTATTTATACTCTTCGGGCACTTGTACCACCACCTTACTAATGGCATAACTATGCTCTAGATTTGGAAAAGATATTACAGTTCTTTTCTTCTCTTTATCGGTATGCGTTTGCATATCCATTAAATCTACTTTTTGAAACTGCCCGAATATATTATGGCTCGATATATTGCCCACACGTAATATGTGCAGTGGAGCCGTAGCATGATTATTTAACACCACCTTATAGTAGGTATAGTTACTAGTTGGAAAATCTACTACTAAAAGATCTCCCTCACCTTTTCCATAGGCAATGTTTAACACCTTACTGCTCTTCTTAATTAAAAACCACTGTTTACCATCGTTCCCACCATAAATGGTAGCATCAATATTGGCATCAACACTACTTATTTGAAT
>JASLCG010000016.1 GCA_030151885.1 Bacteroides sp. | reverse complement strand
CACATGTGTTCCACTTCGTGTGAATAAGTCATAATTAACTCTATTTATAATTATATGTTAAAAATATAGTAGTTCTGTATTTGTATTGATAGGCACACAAAGTTAATCGTTTTATTTTTCAATGCAAACGGAGTAAACACTCTTTTTTATATAGTAGAGCTATGTTGGTATAAATACTCTTTTTTGCTATGTTAGGATATCAAATAAATTAATTGGCTTTTAAAACGAACTATTCTTTGTGCGAATTATTAGCATTCAGTTGAAAAGATTTATCTTTGTAGCTAAAATATAAGGTTATGATAAAAGTAAAAGAAAGCGAGCTTATAAAAGCTGGTAGTGAAGGAATGGATGAATTTATTCGTGTGTTTACATCTGCTTATGAAAAGCAAATGGAAGATGAATTTATGATGGAGGAGTTGAATGCTTATCAGCACACGTTATTAGCTTATTCTTACTTTATTAATGAAATAGTTGAAGGTGGTTTTTGTCAATTAATTCAAAATGGATATGGTCCTTATATCTTTGATAATCCATTTGCGAAAATGATGCGTATATGGGGGTTAAAAGATTTTTCTAAGTTGATTTATAAAGCTAAAACTATATACGATGAGCATAAAGAAGATTTAGTGAAGGAGCGTAATGAGGAAGAGTTTATGGCCATGTATGAGCAGTATGAAGCATTCGATGATATTGAAGAAGAATTTATGGAAACAGAAGAAATGATAACGATGTTAATTGCTTCTTTTGTAGAAGAAAATATGAATGAATTTGCAGAGGTAATAAAAGATTAATATTATTTATCTCTAAAATTAAAAAGGTTTTTAACGTGAACTATAAAGGTTTATTTAAGCGTATTGGCTTATTGATAATGCATCCAGATAGAGCTTGGGAAGAGATTAATAATGAAAAAAGTGTTGAAAGTATGTACTCAACATTTTCTTATCCTCTCATAGCTTTGACATCATTATGTGTATTTATTGCAGGGCTAATTTATGCAACAAGTGAATCTCCATATCCAATATTTCAAGAGGCATTAACAACCGCATGTGTATATGCTATCTCTTTATTTGGAGGTTTATTCATCTCTATTTTTTTAGTATCTCTTTTCTTTCAGAAAAAAATAGTAGTGGGAGATATAAAATTAAATAAGTTGAAACTAACTCAACTGGTTGGGTATAGTTTTATAATTGTTTTTCTATACTTTATACTATCAAGCTTATTACCAAGTTTAAGTAAGATATTGCTTATTCCTCAAGTATATATAATTTACATTATATGGCAAGGCCTTGACTTCTTAGTTCCAAAAAACTATGAATATAAAATGAGAATGGCTTTTATAGCTTCGGGAATAATAGTGATTGTTCCAATTATATTGAAGATAATCTTCTCTATGTTGGTAAAACTTTAATTAAAAATAGATATGCAAAAAAGTAATGTAAATATAAAGAATAAAAGAGCAACTTTTGATTATGAAATATTAGAAACATATACAGCAGGTATCGTTTTAACAGGTACAGAAATTAAATCTGTACGTCTCAATAAAGCGAGTTTAGTAGATACCTTTTGTTATTTTGCTAAAGATGAATTATGGGTGAAAAATATGCATATTGCAGAGTATTTTTATGGCTCATACAATAATCATAGTGCTCGTCGTGATAGAAAGTTATTATTGAACAAACAGGAGCTTAACAAATTGCAACGTGGCACAAAAGAGACTGGAAATACAATAGTTCCTTTACGTATGTTTATTAATGAAAAAGGATTAGCAAAAGTTGTTATTGGCTTAGCACGTGGTAAGAAACAATATGATAAAAGAGAGTCATTGAAAGAAAAAGATGCTAAGAGGGAAATAAGTAGGATGTTTAAGTATTAAATCAATGTACAGTATCCTTAGTAGAATAGTTTTATGTGTTAAAGAATCTATTCCAAAGTCTTTAAAAACATGCCTATGGTTGCTCAAAATTATGCTTCCCATAGGTTTAGGCGTACGACTTCTTGATTATTATGGCATTATTGCAGATTTATCTGTCTATCTGCAACCCGTATTTGAATTTATTGGTTTACGAGGTAATTTAGCCATTGTATTTGTAACAAGTGTCTTTGTGCCTTTATACGCTACAATTGCAGTTATGGCCTCTTTACCTATGTCATTAAGGGAGGCTACTATTTTGACTTTAATGTGTCTAATAGCTCATAGCCTACCTGTTGAATGTGCAGTTACAAAGCGTACAGGATCTCCTTTTTTCCGGATGGTCTCTTTAAGAGTTGGAATGGCTTTTATTGCAGCTATTTTATTAAATTTAATTCTGCCTTATAGCGATAAACCGTTTGAGTTTTCGGGCGAAGCAGATGTATATGCTAATATTAGCGATGTGTTTACAGCATGGGGATACTCCTCTTTAGAGCTAATAGCTATTGTTATATTGATTGTAACATCACTAATGATTTTACAGCGTATTCTTATTGAGTTTAACTGGATAGACATTTTATCTAGACCTTTAAACCCTTTAATGAAGTTGTTTGGCTTACCCGAAAAATCTTCATTCTTGTGGATTGTAGGTAATATAGTGGGCTTAGCCTATGGTGGTGCCATAATGATAGATATGGTAAAAGATGGCCATATAACTTATAAAGAGGCCAACACAGTTAATTGGCACTTAGCTATATCTCACTCTTTGTTAGAAGACACAATCTTATTTGTTTTACTTGGAATAAATGTTTGGGTTATTATTCTGACAAGAGTCGGACTTGCAATAGCTGTTGTATGGATTAGAAGATTAGTTTATTATCTAAAAGATCGTTCTTTTGTAAAATCTTAAATTAGAAGTTTAATTCTTAGCGTGGAATTTTACTTTTATAGATTTCATATCTCGCAATAATATCACGAACAAAATTATACGTTTCTATACCACGTAAATAACCATGTTTACATACAGAATCTCTAAAGTATTCTGGGTTGCTTTTTAAAAGAAGATAGGTCTCAACATTATCAAACCATACATATTGATTTTTATTGTACTTATTAGCTAAGGCCATGGCATCTTGAACATGTCCTAAGCCTGCATTATAGGCTGCCAATACAAATTTAACACGTTCTATATCATCTTCTATTTGCATAAGAGAACGTTCTGTAATACCAATATACTTTACTGCTCCCCTTACATTTTCATCTACATCCATAATTAGATTCATCGGGACTCCCATGGCTCTAGCTGTCCGTGGCATAAGTTGCATTAATCCTTTAGCACCTGCCCATGAAGTGACATTTGGATTAAAATTAGACTCATTGTAAGCTAATGAAGCTACTAAGCGCCAATCCCAATTAATAGTAGGTGCATATTTTTTGAAGTAGAGATCAAACTTAGATATTATACCATCCTCTACACTTAGAATAGGAGAGTGTACATAATTAGTTTTGCTAATTTCAAAATACCTCTTCATACTAGCTTTGTATCTTGGAGATTGTTTGTTTAATTTACTCCACTTCTCAACCTCTTCAGCCAATTGTGGACTAGACTTCCTAACTGCCCATGATGATTTTTGATCAAAACTTATAGATAAGTTAATGTCTAAGTTCGGATAATAGGTCTTATTTAGTTTAGCTAAATTGTTATCAGCTACAGTAAAGTCTATGTCACCTTTTGATACCTTTGTAATTAAATCTTCCAAAGATGTAGTATCATTATCAACTAGAATAATATTAATACCTTCTCCTAATTCTTGATTTAAGTTTTTTAGTCGGTCATAATATTTGCCAGGTTTTGTATATATATTCTTTCCTATCAGTTCTGTAACATCTTGTACAGGCGTGTTTTGTGAATCTTTACCTCGTTGAATAATTACTTGATGAGTTCTTACTTCTGCTCCACAATAAGTGACAGAATCTTTCAATGACTTTGTAATTGGTAAGTCAAATGCTATTAAATCTACTTCTTGAGTATTAAGCTTGTAAACTAGTTCTGATACACTATTAGAAAGAACCACTTTTAGCTTTACACCTAAATAGTCAGCGAATTGACGGCTTAACTCATATTGTACACCCATTTCCTGTCCACGATATTTGAAATAATCAATAGAGCTATTAAATGTTGTAATAATGAGTTCTCCTCTTTTTATTATTTGTTCTAGGTCAACTACAGGTAAATCTGTAAGTCTTTTATTATTTATATTATTTTGTTTTGCTTTTTGAAAACAAGAAACAAAGACTATTAAAAATAGAGTAGTAACTATTGTAAGCGTAAACTTTTTATTTTTCATGGTTTAAGGTCTAATAGATATTAAGACTATTCGTTAGGCCAAGTAAGATGTTTAGTAATATACATGGTAAGAATATCAATAGCTATATTATTACTTCCTCCTTCAGGAACTATTAAGTCTGCATATCTTTTACAAGGCTCTATAAACTGTAGATGCATAGGCTTCAATACTTTCGTATACCTATCCATTACAGCCTCTGCCGTTCTTCCTCTTTCTACTACATCACGTTGTATAACACGAATAAGACGTTCATCAGGGTCTGCATCAACAAATATTTTTAAGTCCATCATATCCCGGAGCTTCTTATTGCAAAGAGCTAGGATACCCTCAATAATGATAACATTTCTAGGCTCAATATGAATTGTTTCGGGTTGACGTGTACAGGTTAAGTACGAATAAGTAGGCTGTTCGATAGCTTGGTTCTCTTTAAGCATACCAACATGTTTAGAAAGGAGTGACCATTCAAAAGCATCAGGGTGATCAAAGTTGATGTTCTGCCTCTCTTCTACAGGTACATGACTACTATCTTTATAGTATGAATCTTGAGGTAAAAGTACTACTTCCCCTGCAGGAAGTCTTTCAATGATTTTACGTACGACGGTAGTTTTCCCAGAACCTGTTCCGCCTGCTATTCCGATTATTAACATTTGATAATTGTTGAAATTAGAACAAATAAAAGTACATTTGTGTTATTAAAGAGCAATTTCAGTAAACAAAGATAACTACAAATAATAAAAAAATCAACGTTATGGTAAAACACATTGTTTTGTTTAAATTGAAAGAAAATGCTCCTATGGAGCAAAAAAGAGAAGTAATGAACGCTTTTAAGGCTGCTATTGAGGCTTTACCTGCAACAATACCATTTATTAGGAAGGTAGAAGTAGGGCTTAATATTAATTGTCAGGAGACATGGGATATAGCTTTATATAGTGAGTTTGATTCATTGGAAGATGTCAAGGCATATGCTGTACACCCAGATCACGTAGCGGCAGCTAAACTTTTAGCTGACTTAAAGCAGGATAGAGCTTGCGTGGATTACGAGTTTTAAATTATTATAAAAATATATATTAAATGAGAAAAAGAGTTTCAACCTTTTTGTTGTTGTTTATACTAGCTGGTGTCTCTCTAGTTCAGGCCCAGTTAAAAGATCCTGTACACTTCAATTCTAACTTTAAACTGATTTCAGAAACAGAAGCTGAAATTGTATTTGAAGCAACAATTGATAAAGGATGGCATGTATACTCAACAAATCTTGGTAATGCAGGCCCTACTGAGGCAGCATTTAAACTAGAAAAATCAGCTGGAGTAGAACTTCTGGGTGATTTAGTAGCTAACGGGAAAGAGATTGAAGCTTTTGATAATGCTTTTCAGAAAACGTTACGCTATTTTGAAAATAATGTAACATTTATTCAGAAAGTAAAGTTACTATCAAAAGACTACTACATCGAAGGCTATTTAGAATATGGTTCTTGTGATGATGAGTCTTGTTTACCTCCAAAAGCAGTAGATGTAGAGTATGGTAATGCGGCTTTAATAGGCGATATGGGAGCTTCAGTAAAAACAAAAGCTCCTTCCTTTAACTTTGGAAGTATTGACCAAAACACTACTACTAATGTTGACTCAAAAAATGAGGTTGCAGATTATTGGACCCCTGTTATAGGAGAGCTGAAAGCTCTTGGAGAAATGGATAGTACTGCCAATAATTCTTACATTGCAATATTTGCTTTAGGATTTCTTGGAGGACTTATTGCTTTATTGACCCCTTGTGTATGGCCAATTATTCCAATGACCGTAAGCTTCTTCTTGAAGCGTAGTAAAGATCGTAAAAAAGGAATAAAAGATGCTGTTACATATGGAATCGCTATTATTGTTATCTATTTAACACTAGGATTGCTAATAACATTTATATTTGGAGCTAATGCCTTAAATGCATTATCAACAAATGCTATATTTAATATTCTATTCTTCTTGATGCTGGTAGTTTTTGCAGCGTCGTTCTTTGGAGCATTCGAAATAAGACTGCCTTCAAAATGGACAACAGCTGTAGATAATAAAGCAGAACAAACATCGGGGTTAATGAGTATATTCTTGATGGCATTTACACTATCTTTAGTATCATTCTCTTGTACAGGTCCGATTATTGGGTTCCTACTAGTTGAGGTAAGTACTACAGGTAGTATTGTTGGTCCTGCTGTTGGAATGTTTGGCTTTGCATTAGCATTGGCTTTACCATTTACGTTGTTTGCATTGTTCCCATCTTTATTGAAGTCTGCTCCTAAATCAGGAAACTGGATGAATGTGATAAAGGTATCTTTAGCATTTATAGAATTAGCTTTTGCTTTAAAATTCTTATCTGTAGCAGATCTTGCTTATCAGTGGCATATTTTAGATAGAGAGGTATTTATTGCATTTTGGATTGTCATATTTGGACTATTTGGATTATATCTGTTAGGTAAAATCAAATTCCCTCATGATGATGATAGTAATAAAGTAGGTGTAGTTAGATTCTTCTTAGCACTATTCCCATTGTCATTTGCTTTATATATGGTTCCTGGACTTTGGGGAGCTCCGTTAAAGGCAATTAGCGCATTTGCTCCACCATTGTACACCCAAGACTTTAGTCTTTTTGATGGTGATGTTCATG
Organism: Bacteroides sp.; assembly: GCA_030151885.1. Taxonomy (GTDB): domain Bacteria; phylum Bacteroidota; class Bacteroidia; order Bacteroidales; family Bacteroidaceae; genus Bacteroides_E. The sequence goes on along the minus strand of JASLCG010000016.1, from coordinate 7,497 downwards.
CTAAGTTTGATGATTATGATAAAGGGATGGAGTATGCTAAAGCACATGGTAAACCTGTAATGCTTGACTTTACTGGTTATGGATGTGTGAACTGTCGTAATATGGAATTGTACGTTTGGACAAATCCAACAGTAAAAAACATCATTGATAATGATTATGTTTTAATAACACTGTATGTTGACAATAAAGAGGACTTGCCAGAACCAATTGTTGTAGAAGAAAATGGTAAAACACGAAAACTCAGAACAATTGGAGATAAGTGGAGTTATCTGCAGCAAGTAAAATTTGGGGCTAATTCTCAACCTTTTTATGTATTACTAGATAATGAAGGCCTACCTCTTAATAAGTCTTATGCTTATGACAAGAGTATTGAGTCATACATAAACTTCTTAGATCAAGGCTTGAAGAAATACAATAGCAAAAAATAGATTTTATAATCTACATTTTGTCGTTAATAATAAAGGGCAGCTAATATTGGCTGCCCTTTATTTATGCTATATAATAACTTATATATTCCATTAAGTATATTAAAAAAAATAAGGCTCACAAAACTGTGAGCCTTATCAATTATATAATCAATATTTTACTATTCCTTAGGAGCCTGTAGAGCCTCAAATATAAGTTTTTCTAACTCTTCAGCAAGTTCAGGATTATCTAAGATACATTTTTTAGCTGCATCTCTACCTTGTCCTAATTTTGTTTCATTATAGCTATACCATGATCCGCTTTTCTTAACAATGCCAAGATCAGCACCTAGGTCTACAATTTCACCAGCTTTAGAAATACCTTCACCGAACATAATGTCAAATTCAGCTTTTCTAAAAGGAGGAGCTACTTTATTCTTAACCACTTTAACTCTGGTTTGGTTACCAATAACTTCGTCTCCATCTTTAATTTGTTGAGCACGGCGAATGTCCAAACGTACAGATGCATAGAATTTAAGCGCATTACCACCAGTTGTAGTTTCAGGGTTACCAAACATAACCCCAATTTTTTCACGAAGTTGGTTAATGAAAATACAAGTAGTACCTGTTTTACTTACAGCAGATGTTAGTTTTCTAAGTGCTTGAGACATAAGTCTAGCTTGTAAACCAACTTTATTATCTCCCATTTCTCCTTCTATTTCTGCTTTAGGAGTAAGTGCTGCTACAGAGTCAATAACTATAATATCAACAGCAGATGAACGTATTAACTGTTCTGCAATCTCTAAAGCTTGCTCACCGTTGTCTGGTTGAGAAATCCATAAGTTATCTACATCTACACCTAGTTTTGAAGCATAAAATCTGTCGAAAGCATGTTCAGCATCAATAAATGCTGCAATACCTCCTTTTTTTTGAGCTTCAGCTATAGCATGTATTGCAAGTGTTGTTTTACCAGAAGACTCTGGACCATAAATTTCAACAATTCTACCTTTTGGATATCCACCTACACCTAGAGCAGAGTCTAGGGCAATTGATCCAGTTGGAATTATTTCTATATTTTCAATAACTTCGTCGCCTAACTTCATGATAGAACCTTTACCATAGTTCTTCTCAATCTTGTCCATAGCAACTTGAAGTGCTTTTAATTTTTCATTAGTTGCCATATTGTTATCAAAGTTAAGTTCTTCTTTTTTAGCCATATTATTTATTCGTATTCAGGATTTGTTCGGCATGAATCTTAGTTTTAACCTCTTTTGGTTCTATAATTCGCTCTACAACTCCTTCTTCATTAATTATAAACGTAGTTCTAAAAGTCCCCATATAGGTACGTCCATAGTTTTTCTTTTCACCATATACACCATATGCCTCTACAAGCTTTTTATCAGTATCAGCAATTAGTGGAAATGGGATATTATTTTTTTCAATGAATCGTTGGTGACTTTTTTCGCTATCAATACTAGCTCCAATAACTTCGTATCCTTCTTTGCGCAGGGCTTCATAATTATCTCTTAAATTACAAGCTTGTGTTGTGCATCCAGGGGTACTATCTTTAGGATAAAAGTATAAAACGACTTTTTTCCCTTTATAGTTTGCTAGATTAACTTCTTCTCCTTTTTCATTAAGTCCTAAAACTTGAGGAGCTTTATCACCTACTTTAATCATAATTCTAAGTCTATATTAGTTAGTTCGTGCCAAGGCAAACCTTGTTTATTTAATTGTTCCATAAATGGATCTGGATTAAACTGCTCGACATTGAAAACTCCAGGTTTTTTCCATTTTCCTTCTAAGAACATTTTAGCTCCAATAGTAGCAGGTACACCTGTTGTGTAACTTACACCTTGCATACCAGTCTCTTTATATGCAGCTTCGTGGCTACAGTTGTTGTATACGTAGTATGTTTTTTCTTTTCCGTCTTTTTTACCACGGATACGGCAACCTATTGAAGTTTGTCCAGTGTAATTTTCTCCTAAATCTTGAGGATTTGGAAGTACAGCTTTTAAGAATTGAATTGGTACAATTTCTTGGCCATTATAGTTGATTGGCTTAATACTAGCCATTCCAATGTTTTGAATAACACGTAAATGAGTAAGATACTCTTGACCAAATGTCATCCAAAATCTAGCTCTCTTGATGGTAGGGAAGTGTTTTACTAATGACTCTAACTCTTCATGATAAAGAAGGTACGAATCTTTAGGTCCAACCTCAGGATAGTTAATTACTTTCTTTATTGAAAGTGGTTCAGTTTCTACCCACTCACCATCTTTCCAGTATTTACCCTTTTGAGTAATCTCACGGATGTTAATTTCTGGGTTGAAGTTAGTAGCAAAAGCTTTATGATGATCTCCTGCATTACAGTCAACAATATCTAAATATTCAATTTCATCAAAATGATGTTTGGCAGCATATGCAGTAAATACACCAGTAACACCCGGGTCAAAACCACAACCAAGGATAGCAGTAAGACCAGCTTCTTTAAACTTATCATGATATGCCCATTGCCAGCTATATTGGTATTTAGCTTCGTCTAAAGGTTCATAGTTAGCTGTATCTAGGTAGTTAACTCCAGCTTCAAGACAAGCATCCATAATAGTAAGGTCTTGATAAGGCAGTGCTACGTTAATAACTATATCTGGTTTGAATGAATTAAATAGACTTACTAATTCTGCTACATTATCAGCATCTACCTTTGCAGTTTTAATATTTGGATTGCCAATAGCCTCTACAATTGCATCGCATTTTGATTTGGTGCGGCTAGCAATCATTATATCAGAAAAAACATCGGCATTTTGTGCCACTTTGTGTGCTACTACGGTTCCTACACCGCCAGCACCGATAATAAGGACTTTACCCATTTCTATACTGTTGTTTTAGGGGGTTAAAAAATTGACATTACTCTAGCAAATATACAAGTTTATTTTTGGTTTACTCGTATAAAGGCATAGTTCATTTTTTGTTGGGGTAATTATGTAAAATCTCTTACATTTCTTTAAACATTCATTAGCCTTTTTTGTTATAAACGTAGCGTATACTATCTAAAAAATATTTAGATTCGCAGTTAATAATAAATTAATGAAATTAGTACTCCTTTAGAACATAGAGTATTAAGATTGTTTTATAAAAAGATAATCGTATGAAAAAATCCTTATTCACTACACTATTAATGCTTGTTGCTATGATTGGATTGCAGTCTTGTAAGTCGGTTCAGAATGTTGCTAAATCTTCTGCCACCTTAAATGGTGAGTGGGAAATTGTTGAAATAAATGGCATGTCAGTAGTTCCTGCAGAACATCAACCTTTTCCTTATATAGGTTTCGATATTTCTGAAAGTAGATTCTATGGAAGTAGTGGCTGTAACCGAATGATGGGTAGCTATAAGCTAGGTTCTAAAGAAGGCTCTATCTCTTTTGGACAAGTAGCAGGTACTTTAATGGCTTGTCCAGATATGGAGATTGAAGCTAGAGTACATAAAATGCTAGAATCTGTAAAATCTTTCAAAAAACTAAACGAAGACCAAATTGGATTGTATGGATCAGGTAAAAAGGCTGTAGCAGTTCTAACTGTTAAAAAAGAGGCTAATGTAGCTCTTGCATTAAGTAAAAAATGGGTAGTAGAAACTATTGATTCTAAGTCGGTAATGAACGATTTGGAAAACGAAAAATCGGTTCCATTTATTAAGCTTGATGTTGAAAACAATACCATTCATGGGAATGCTGGTTGTAATGTTATTAATGGAGAACTTATGTTAGATAAGGCTGTTAATAATGGTATTCGTTTTGATAAAATGGCCGTAACAAGAATGTTCTGCCCTAATATGTCTGTAGAAAATTCTTTTTTAAAGTGTTTGAACACAGCTTTTACATATAAGCTAAGTGACGATGGGCTACTTCTTACTTTGTATGATGTTGAAGGAAGTGAGTTAGCGACTTTTGTTCAAGTTGAAAATTAATATATTAGAAATATAACAAGTTTAAAATAGGTTTGTATCTGAGTGGTACAGACCTATTTTCGTTTTAATATAATCCATAATATAATAGGAGCACCGAATAAGGATGTTACTGCATTAATAGGGAGAGACATTTTTAATCCAGGTAGTTGAGAGATAATATCACACAGCATCAGAATTGTCGAACCTAATAGAATGGATGCGGGGAGTACTATTTTGTGATTAGATGTTTTAAATAACCCACGTGCAATGTGTGGAGTTGTAATACCTATAAATCCAATTGGACCAGTAAAGGCTGTAGCAGCACCTGTTAGTAGAGCTGTTATAATAATAATATATATTCTTATAGTTGATGTGTTAACACCTAAAGCCTGTGCATAATCATTGCCTAGTAGAAAAACATTTAATTGTTTAATTATTAAAAAAGAACAGAATAGTGTTAATAAAATAATAGGGCTTAATACAGCGAGTTGATTCCAACTAACACCCGATAGACTTCCAAAGGTCCATGTTATAAAAAGTTTAAGACTATCTGGATTACTAATACTTTGTAAAATACTGACTACAGAGCTTGTAAAATAGCCAAACATAACACCTACGATAAGTAAAGAAATTGAACTTTTTACTTTAGTAGATATGGCTAAAATGAGTAATAATATAGTAGATGCTCCTAAAATAGCTGCCATAACCTGTGTATATCCTCCAAGGATAGTACTCATCGATACCCCTCCAAGAGTAATAATGGCAACTCCTAAGCTAGCCCCAGAATTTATACCTAACACATCAGGTCCCGCTAGTGGATTTTTAAATAGAGTTTGCATAAGTAACCCCGCATTAGCTAATGCAGCACCAATTAGCAGTGCTGTAATTGCTTTAGGAACTCTATAATTCAAAATTATTTCTGAGAAAATAGATGTTTCATTAGTAAAAAAGCTATTCCAAACTTCGGATATAGGAATAATAGCACTTCCTAAAAGAATGTCAAAAAACAGTGCAGTAAGACATGTAATAGCTAGTATGAAAAATTTAAAAGTAGTTCTCATTAGTCTAATTTATTCATAAAAGTGAGCTCGTAATCAGGTAATAAATCAGGATGTAGCACTTTGACTAAGTCTTTTAATACTAAGTCTGGTTTAGCCACTCCCATTTCCCAGTAGTCATTTCCGCCATGAGAATTAGCCCTTTTGTCATTACTATAAACACTCTTTGTTTTAAAGGCTTTAAACAGCTTATATTTATCATTAGTCTTAGCTAGCTCTTCTAGAGATGTTGCCTGTGCATTGATCCATATATCTGCATCATAGAAGTAGATTAAGGCTTCTTCAATTGTTACTGGTATACTGCCTTTATACTTTGTGTCGTTCTGGTATAAATAACTTCCTTTTGCAGCTTTAAAAAGTTCTGCATTATAACTATTTCCAGAAGGCATAGACCATGTTCCATTAAAATCTCTGCCAGATAAAATAGTTGGTGTTGATTTAGCCATTAGTGCAATCTGTTTAGCATGTTTGTAGTTATTTTCAATTTCATTAAAAACTTCAAAAGCTAAATCAAGTTTATTATAGAACGCTCCAATAACCTTAATCCATTCTGCTCTAGCTAAAAGAGAAGGTTCCATCCACTCCATATTAAATATGGGTGTTAGTTTATAACGTTTAAAATTATCTGCTTCTGTGGCATCTCCGTTGTATGCTGATGTAAATATTACATCAGGTTTAGAGAGAATTAGACGCTCCATATCTAATTGGAATGAATCTCCAAGATCTTCTATTATCCCATCTTTCACTCCTTTTAGTATCTCTTTATTATAGATATACTTGGTGTTGCATATAGCTGTAACACTCTTTAGCTCGTCTAATAGTTCTATAAAGCCAAGGTAAGTAGCAGAGTTAACCATTACTTTTTTTACTGGAATTTCTATTTTTATTCCATCTTGAGGAGTTATAGTTTGGATGTTTTTAGTCAAATAATAGATAGAATGTGTCTTATAGTCATTCCACGGGTTAAATATTGTCAGTTTTATGTAGTTTTTGTCAGACTCGTCTATAGAAAATCCACAGGCATAACTTATGGCATCATTTTTGGACTTATTATTAATGTTGGACTGATTCTTACAACTTGTTATTGTTGATAAGATTAATAGTACAAAGAGATATTTTATAAGGTTGTTCATATTGCTTTCTTTAAGTAAGACAAAGATATAAATTTAGTATTAGAATTAGGTTTGATTGCTGATTTAAGAAAATGTTCTACTAACCGTCTATTTTGGCATAATAATTAAGATTAAGCTGTCAAATAGGCAGAATTAAAGAGAATTAATAAAGAATAAACTTATGGCACAATGTTTGTTTTATATTGTGTAGTCGAGTAATCGGCAGTATTAAATAGAATAATAAATTAAAAAAATATATAGACTTATGGGAAAAATTATAGGTATAGACTTAGGAACTACAAACTCTTGCGTTTCAGTTTTTGAAGGTAATGAGCCAGTAGTTATTACAAATAGTGAAGGTAAAAGAACAACTCCATCTGTTATTGCATTTTTAAAAGATGGAGAAAGAAAAATAGGTGATCCAGCTAAACGTCAAGCAATCACTAATCCACAAAATACAATTTCATCTATTAAGAGATTTATGGGTGAAAACTGGGGCCAAGTACAACAAGAAGTAGGACGAGTTCCTTACAAAGTTGTTCAAAATGATAATGGTACTCCATGTGTAGATATTGATGGTCAGCTTTACACTCCACAAGAACTTTCTGCAATGGTACTTCAAAAAATGAAGCAAACTGCAGAAGACTATTTAGGACAAGAAGTAACAGAGGCTGTAATTACAGTTCCTGCATATTTCTCAGACTCACAACGTCAAGCTACAAAAGAGGCTGGTCAAATTGCAGGTCTTGAGGTGAAACGTATTATTAACGAACCTACTGCTGCTGCTCTTGCTTACGGTGTTGAAAAATCAGATCAAGAGATGAAGGTTGCTGTGTTTGACCTTGGTGGTGGTACTTTTGATATCTCAATTCTAGACTTTGGTGACGGTGTGTTTGAAGTTCTATCTACTAATGGTGATACTCACTTAGGTGGAGATGATTTTGACCAAGTTATTATTGACTGGCTAGTTCAAGAATTCA
>JASLCG010000161.1 GCA_030151885.1 Bacteroides sp. | reverse complement strand
AGTGTTTACAAGACCTAAATCTTTGTAATTAATCATTTTGTTTAAAAGTTTATTGTTAGTGAATTTTTAATTCTATGCAAAAGTAAACATAATTGTTGAAATTTTTAGCCAATCTAAAACTAAATATAGCTTCTAATTAACCTTTTCAGCATAAAATTATGATATATCAATCCTAATGCATGCTTTATACACGATAAAGCCACGTATAAATACATCATACGCTTGATTTAGACTACAAGTATAACAAAAATATACGACAATAAGTTCCCTTTGATTACATATTAATTTATAATGATTATAAATAACAGCTATTGTAAATATATAATCGTGGGTAGGTGATCGCTATAGCCATCTAACCATAATTTGCCACCATGAGTGCGCAACGGAGAGCCTTTATATTTACCTTCTTTTTGGAATAAATAATCTCTTTTAAATACTTCGGCTGCTTTATACTTCAATTTACTATTTTCTTTAAGAAGAGAGTTAGAGATTAATATTTGATCAAATAAATTCCATTTTCCACGATACATTAAAGTCCCTACCCCATCGTCTTCCAAAATAGACCACCATGGGTTATAAAATCCTTTTTCCTTAACCTCTTTCTTGTATTTTTTAGCCCCTATACCAACTGTTAGACTAGGATCCATTGGGTCATCATTCAAATCGCCCATAATTATGATCTTAGCATTTTTATTATCTCTATACAAGGAGTCTGTTATCTCTTTTACTTGCTTAGCAGCGTGCATTCTTACTGGTGCTTCGGCTCCTCTAGAAGGCCAATGATTTACAATAAGCGTTAACTCATCGTTTTCTGGTATTACATTACCTCTAACTACTAAAAAGCCTCTAGTTTTATGAATTGTGTCTCCTTGAAAAGGTACAGACGGAACTAACTTAGTAGCAATAGGTAAAAAAAGTTTGGGGTTATAAATTAATGCACAATCAATCCCTCTCATGTCAGGGCCCTCATAGTGTACATATTGATAATTATCTTTAGCTAGATTGGGCTGAATGAGTAAATCATGAATTACTTTAAAGTTTTCTACCTCTGCTAAACCTATTGCAATTGGTCCTTCAGGAACTTGGTCTCTTGACAATTCTCCTAAAACTTGATCTAACTTCAACAGTTTAGATTTATACTTATCATAAGTCCACTCTTTTCTGCCCTCTGGCAAATATTCATAATCATTTTTACCTTCATCATGATAAGTATCAAATAGATTCTCAACATTATAAAATGCAATACTATAGAGCGTTTTACTCTTTTTTTGAGCTTGTACAGGCAATACTACAAGCAGTAGCATTAGCAATAAAATAGTATTCTTTACTTTATTCATATTAATATAGTTAGGATGTTTTCTACAAAATTCATAATATTTGGTGAAAAAGCCATTTTTATATGAATGTATTTTTCCTATTAAGAAGAAAAGACTTATATTTGTACAATAATTTTGACCATTACACTATTTATTTACCAAAATAGTAACTGAAATAATAATTTTAACAATCAATCTGAAATGAAAAAAGGTATTCATCCAGAAAATTATCGTCCTGTAGTATTCAAAGATATGTCAAATGGTGACATGTTTTTATCACGTTCTACTTGTAATACAAAAGAAACTGTTGAATTCGAAGGTGAAACTTATCCTCTAGTAAAAATGGAGATTTCAAGTACATCACACCCTTTCTACACAGGTAAATCAACTCTTGTAGACACTGCTGGTCGTGTTGATAAGTTTATGAACCGTTACGGTAATCGTAAAAAGAAATAAGTAAACTTTACAATAAGATATAAAAAGGGAGTTCTACAAGACTGTAGAACTCCTTTTTTAATATAATTAATTACCTAGGAAATCTAAATATATACTACCTTTGTAACTTTAAAGAGTATAGATTGATTTAGCAATAATACATATATGTATGGAATATAGATTAAATAAATTCATTAGTAATTCTGGATACTGCTCTAGAAGAGAAGCTGATAAACTTATTGAAGAGGGAAAAGTAAAAATAAATGGAAAAGTAGCAGCTCTAGGTGATAAAGTGTACCCTAAACAAAGAATTACAGTAGAAGGTAACCTTATAAAACATGATATTGAGCCAATCTATATAGCATTTAATAAACCAGTGGGTATTGTTAGTACTACAGACCCTAATGAAAAGGCAAATATTATAGATTTTATTTGTCATGAGGAACGTATATTCCCTATTGGACGATTAGATAAAGATTCTCAAGGATTAATTTTACTTACTAATGATGGAGATATCGTTAATAAAATTCTTCGTGTAGGTAATAACCATGAGAAACTATATAACGTAACTGTAGATAGGCCTATTACGGATGAGTTTATTGAAAAGATGGAAAATGGTGTACCAATTCTTGATAGAGTTACACGTAAATGCCGAATCACAAAAATTAATCCTAATACTTTTGAAATAGCACTTACTCAAGGTTTAAATAGACAAATTAGACGTATGTGTACCTATTTTGACTATGAGGTAATAAAACTTGAGCGTACACAAATAATGAATATAAAACTTGGCAAACTTGGATTGGGTACATATAGAGACCTAAACCCTAGTGAACTTGAGATATTATTTGAAATGCTAGAAGAGTCTGATAATAGCGCTGTTATTAGAGGAGGTGCAAATTCTAATAAAAAAACAAATAGACAGCTAGAGCTATTAGATATACAAACTGACCATAGGAAAAGTGGACTTAATGCAAAAAATAGAGCTGCCACTAAAAAGAAACCCTTTAAAGCTGGAGGACAAAGACCAATAACATCTGAGAATGCTCCTAGACATAAAAAGAAAACTGGAACAGGACCAAGAATTGGTAAAAGTAGACCTAGTAAAGTCAGAAAAAGAGGTAGATAAGAACCTATTTATACATAAAAAATTAAATAAGGGAATAGTACTGTTAGTACTATTCCCTTATTTTTATTACT
>JASLCG010000152.1 GCA_030151885.1 Bacteroides sp. | reverse complement strand
AAAAAAACAAGGGAGGTAAAGTCTGTAAAACAGCACTTTGCCCCCCTTGCAATTATCATTTATCTAATTGACTTATTATTTATTTTTATCTACGTTTATAACTAGCATCGGAACATCTGTTTGGAACACCATTTTTCTAGCCATACTAGGGTTAAATAGTCTTGCAAAAAGGTTTCTTCTGTAGCTAGTTAGGGTTATTAACTCAATGTTTTTACGATCTACGAACTCTTGCATAGCTTCACCAAAATCGTGGTCACTACGCACTATTTCGAATTCGACAGTAAGCTCTTTATATTTGTTGGTTAAATACTCTTTAATACCACCTAACTCTATTTCGTCCCAACGGTTATGTTCGTCTGTTACACGCACCAAACTTAGTTTACATCTACTAATTTTGATTTCGCGATGCAGCAAATCATCGAGCGCGATGATGTCACGGGGGTCTAAATTGGTTAAGAAAGCGATATTTTTCACTTGGTCAAAAGGCTTATACTCCTTATTTTCAGGAATTGCCAGCACCGTTGTATCACAACGATCCATCACCTCAGCAGTAACACTACCAATTAAATCTTCTTTTTTCTGGCTACTACCACGAGTACCCATAATAATAAGATTAATATCGTGCCTACGTGCATAGCGTACAATTTCTTCCTCCGGAATCCCCTCTCTAAGCTTCACAATGTAGTTTATAGCAGGTAATTTACCCGAATCAATTAATTCGTCAAGCTCGTTTGCCAAGTTCTGAGATTTATCTTCTACTTGCTTATGAATAATACTTGCTTCTCTATTAAATCCTTGTTTTTGATAGTTAAAAATATCTCCATTAGGAAGAGAGGCAGCATAGACAGGTGTAAAATAGACGTGTAATAGAACAATATTCGCATTCATATCTTGCGCCAATTTGAAACCAAATTCACAAGCCTTCATAGAGTATTTAGAGAAGTCAATAGGAATTAATATTGTCTCTTGATTATCTTCAGGATTGGTTGAATTTTCTTTCTTTTCGGGGAATATATCGTTCGTATTTTCTGAGATTTCTAACGCTTTAGATAGATCACTCTCTTTAATTCTAACGCGTACTCCCGCCGAGATAACGGGCTGAATTTGATTCATATTCATCAGAAATGTTTCGATGCCGTTATCTTCCAAAATTGTTTTTAATATCTCTGCTTTAGTGTACGATAGTACTGCTAGAGTTACTAAATTGTCTTTTTTCTTGTCTTTATCTTGCATAGGGTTTTATTTAGGTTTAGCATAGCAGAAAACAACAAATCCCAATCGAGGAGCCCTCTAACTGGGATTATTATATTAACTTACCGATACCGATTTATTTTGTTCTTCTAGAATAATCATTGCTTTATCGAAGATAGTTGTGTCATCTAGAACCACAATACCACCACCAGGACCTTGTTCAATATGATAACCCACAGATTCGCCAGTGTTGTAATTCTCACCACCGAAGAAATTTCTAACAGTATCTACCTTCAGCCCTAGTTCGTCTGCAATTCTATTCATAGAACCATGAGGCAATGAATCTTTGATTTTTCTTAGCTCGTTGAATGTGATTTTTTTCATGACATTATAATTTAAAGTGTTAATAATAACATCTGTGAGTTTTAAGGTTCCTCACATTTATAAACTTAGTAAATAATCAATATAAAACAAACAATATTTAGAAAATTGTTACCAAAATATTTCTATTCTACACAGACAATCTACTTACTATTAATAACAAAAAAAACGGTCGAAGGTTTCATCCTATCGACCGTTTAAATTATATATTTCTCTCTTTTAAGCTCTTATATCACCTCTATAGTCTCCACAGGAACCCATCCTACCTCACCATTTTCTAGTTTAATTTCTTTCCAACTAGACATGCTATTGTCTTTAATTTCGACACGTTTTCCTTCATGCACTACAAATAGCGATGTTCCCGACTCACTGGGCGTACTTCTTACCGTAACGCTAGGCTCTATAACAATTGCTGCATCTCTATTTAAATAAGAAGCCTTCTGGTAATATGCACAGAAAGAGGTTACTGGCACTAAAATTATCATTGCAGCAGCTACAATAAGCCCTATACGCTTGATGTGTCCTACTTTCGATAATATTAAGAAGCCCAAGCTCACCAAGAATCCTACAAAAAGAATCATAGAAAATATAGCCCATTGATTTGAATTTAGCTGATTAACTAACCATTTGCCCCAGCTCACAAAGAACAGCTCTGCGGCAGGTTCAAATTTATCTACAATTTTGGCACGTGCTATGGCTAAGTTTGCTTTAAAATCGGCATTATTGGGCTTTAAAAGCAAAGCACGTTCATAGTTTACTATCGCTTTAGCAATGTTATCTGTTCTAAAGTATGCATTGCCCAGGTTATAGTAAATATCTGCTGACGTACCTCCTTTTAAAAGCTCTTCATAAATATTAATAGCTTCGGCATATTCGTGGTTTATATATGCACTATCGCCCAAAGCTTTTGTTATGGGTACATTTACCTCCGTAACATTTCCATCAGTTTCGGCCACATTATCGGCAGCCATAAGCCCTGCCGAACAAAGTAGCATGATAAGTATGTATGTTGTAAATCTTTTCATCATTTCTCTTTATTTGTTTTTGATTACACCCTCTAGGTTACCAATCAATTGGGTAGCACGAGCTAAGATTTTATCCATTGATAAACTATCATCGCCTGGAGCGAATTTAGCAAATTCGCAATCATTAAGCACATTAATAAAGTCTTTACGCAATGACTCTTCTACCTCTTTATTAGTAAGCTCTTGATCAATGTTATCTTTGCTCAACTTCGATACAGGAATAGTTAACTTATCGCTGATATATCCCCACAAAGCACGAAGAACTTCATCGTAGAACTCTTCTTTATTACCAGCTTGCATTAATTTGTAGGCAGCCTTCATACGATTTTTAGCCATTTTATTGGCTTTTTTATTACGTACCAAAGCAACGTTCGAGTTCAGTTTAGCCTGTTTTGCATTGAAAGCAATAAACACAATAAAGATAATAGAGCTAATAAGGAAGAACATACGGTAACCAGTTGTTCCTTGTATAAAGTCTGTATTCTCTTTAATATGTGCAGGATTCAATTTAATGAAACGTATATCTTCATTTAAAATCTTCAGGTCTTCTTTATTTGTAAAGTTACTTACTGCTGTAGGGTTACTATTTGTTGATCCTGATGCAGATTTCTCTACTTTCAGTGTTATCGCATCAGTAGAAAGCGTTTTAAAATTTTGAGAACGCAAATCGAAGTAACTAAACTTGATAGGATCTATCTTAAAATTACCATCATGACGTGGTATTACCAGGTATTCAATTACACGATTACCAGTTTCTCCTTCGGAAGTTATTCTAAGATGGTCTTCAACTTTAGGATCATATACCTCAAAATCGGCAGGAAATTCAACAACAGGAGTTGACATCAACTTCATATTACCCGTACCCGAAATAACCAGTTTTATAGTAACAGCTTCATTTGCCTTTACCTGATTGCTAGATACAGAAGAGGTTAAAGAGAATTTACCCACTCCGTTACTAAAGTCCATAGGCTTGTTTGATGGTAGTGGACGAACATTTAATGTGAGTGCTGGCGAGCTGATGTTTTGACGGAAAGAAGAGCTTCTAGCCGAGTTAAAGAAAGCATCAAAAGGGTCGTCAAACTCCATTGGCTGTTCTACTTCTACCTCGTAGGTAATCGGGTCAATCTTTATCTTGCCCGATTGCTGTGGCAAGAGAACTTGCTGTTTAAGAATAGCCGTACGGTAGTTTCTACCCTTATAGTGCTCTAGTTCCCAACGTACATTATTGGTATTAATTAGATCTTGAGCATGTACACCTTTAAAATCGGGCGATTTAATTAACCTTATACCCGATAAGCTAATAGACGACACGTATAATTTATGCGTTAATACAGTAGCTTCTTGTTCGTAAACATTCGATTTAGAAAGCTGTGCTACAATAAACACATCCGACTTATCTACCTGTTTACCTTTCTTTACATTACCACTATTTGCCCCCGATCTATTGGGCGTTTTATCCTCTGGAACCACTTTTATGGTCTGTTTATCAGAAGTAAACGTTTTTCCTTTTACAGATATAGACGCTTTATCTAGTGTAAAAGACCCCTCCTTTGTAGGGCGCAAAATGTAGGTATAGGTTAGGTTGTTTACTTGCGTCATATTGCCATTAACTACCGACGTATAGCTTTGCGAAGAGCGTGTAGGACCAAAATCGACAATAAAATTATCGAACGATGGAGCCCTAAAATCTCTAGCATCTTTATGATTAACGGTAAACGACACCTCGAACTGTGTACCCATGGCCACAGCAGAAGGTGCATTAACAGTTAGCTTTACATCGTCTGCAGCAAAAGACTTTGCTCCACACAATACAACAGCCAATAGCGTTAACCAGAGTGCTTTTGTTCTATTTTTTAACTCAAATTTCATATGTTAATTTAGTATCTAATATTCTTATTTTACCATTTTAAAGATCACATTATAGACCTCATACAGAGAATCTACCACTCTTTTTCCATTTTGTTCTTACCACGCATTACTTGTTGCTTTTGCACTTTTTCTTGCGTCTTCTTTTCATCACGAAGAACAGACTCTAACAGTTTTTCGGCAGCATCTTTCGATATGTCTTGCTGATTCTGCTGCTGTTGTTGTTGATCTTGCTTATCTTTTTTATCGTCTTTTTTGTCTTGATTATCCTTATTATCCTTGTTCTGATCCTGTTTATCGTCTTTCTTATCTTCGTTCTTATCGTCTTTTTTGTCGTCTT
>JASLCG010000038.1 GCA_030151885.1 Bacteroides sp. | reverse complement strand
GCTCTTCAGTACCTCCATAAATCGGAGACATCGTATCGTGAGAGAATGTTTCTGAAGGATCAAAGTTAGTAATTCCACTTTTTGAACGACTCATACTAAACTCTCGTTTACGCAAGTCACACAGTAGAGTAACCTCTTCATTATTATCATTAAAAAGTACAATACCTACTTCATCAGCATCATTATTTGCTATTTTAACCGTCAGTTTATATGCTTTTTCTTGACCTAAGAAAATATCTTTCATTACATATTCAGAATTAACTCGAATCTCTTTTACAGTATCTTTAGGCTTAAGAAACGACACCAGTTCCTTAGCTATATAACTCTTCAAATAGACCTCTTTATTTTCTCTAAACAAAATTAAATCTCTAGGTATTGATGTAGCACTTCTAAACTGCTTTGTAGGCACCTGATTTGCATACTGCCAATTACTCATCCAACCCAATGCAATACAACGATTTTCTGGGGCATTAGCCCAAGTTACAGTAGCGTAAAAATCTTTACCAAAGTCCATCCATTTAGTTGCTGATGGCGAATCGTTAGTAAACTTTTTACCATCAAAATCTCCAACAAAATACTGTGTTGCCGACCCTCCAAAAGGACCTCCTGGATTAATATTACATATCAGCACCCATTTTTTTTGGTCAGTTCCTTCAATAGGCAGTTCAACTAAATCTGGGCACTCCCATACACCTCCGTGTGCTCCTTCTCCTTTTCCAAACGAGCTCTGATAAGACCACTCTAATAAATTTTTAGATGAATAAATTTCCATATGCTGATCTACAGCCAAAATCATAACCCATCTGCTTGTGTCATCATGCCAAAAGACTTTAGGGTCTCTAAAATCTGCTACTTCGGAGGTTAAAATAGGGTTGTTTGCATATTTAGTAAATGTCTTTCCATTGTCTAAGCTATATGCTATACACTGTATTTGACCTACCCCAGCATTAGTATAAAAAGCGATAATAGCATCTTTACCAAAACCAGCAGTGTTACATTTATCAACTACAGCTCCACCACTAAACATACCTCCAAATCCATCACCATGTAACGCATCAGCCTCATGCTTCCATGTTATTAGGTCTTTTGTTGTGGCATGTCCCCAGCTCATATTTTCCCATGTTGAACCATAAGGATTGTATTGAAAGCACAAATGAAAAACTCCATTATGATACACCATTCCATTAGGATCATTCATCCATCCATAATCTGGACTAAAATGATATATAGGTTTAAATTTTTCTCTGTTAGTTCTATCAAATGTATCAGCTACCGATATATTTTCCCAACAGATAGCCCCTTTTTCAACGCCATCAATCACAAGGCTTATCTGTCTATCAGTAAATTCAGACACATCAAGAGGCACACAGTATTCAACCTCTTTAACAGCAAGTCTTACGTTTAATTGTTTCTCACTTTTATTATTAACTACTAAAGAGATTTTAGCAATTTCTGCGCTATCTTCAATCGGAAGAAGTAAGAATTTCTTAGTAACAAAGCCTTGAAGTAAGTATTTTTTATTACCAATACAGTGTACTTTAAAATCAGTTCCATTAATCTTAATCATAATAAGTAGTTTTAAAAGTTATTCAATGCATACTTTTATTTTCCAGCTAAAGCAATCTATTATAAATTTGCAGCAGCATTATACCTAAAATAAACTCTTTAAAGTCAGAAATCCAATTAATTGCTCAGCCTCTATAGATTCATAAACAAGCATATTAACCTATTAGTTTACTATAAATCTATTTTTATCACTTACAAATTACACTTCTATCTTTCTTGATACCAACCAATTATAATGCCTCTTTTACAACAACCCATATAACACTGATTTACAAAGCATTGACTTACATCAAAAAATTACAGCTACTTTATTTTATGACTTACATCAAGTTATATAATACAGGCACATCTCAATATCTATAAAATAAAATCAGCCTCGGATCATATAAACATAACCCGAGGCTGAAATCTATGCAACACAATCTATCGAATGTAGTCCCAATATGTCTGATTAGTTATTATCTCCACACCAACTTTCCTATCTCCTTTCCTAATCTTATTATTACTCACTGGCTCTGCAATAGCTATAGATTTACCAACACCTCTATACTTTAACGAAGTAGAAGTTACACCTCTAGCTACTAATGCATCAACAACAGCTTTTGCCCTGCGTTCCGATAACCTTAGATTATAACTAGCAGACCCCTTAGCATCTGTATAGCCTATAATTAGAAAATGTCTATTTGAGTTTTGTTTCATAAAGAATGCTATCTGATCTAAAGCCTCATTAGAAGCCTCTAACAACTCACTACTATCGAAGTCAAAATAGACATTATCTAATAAGTCATAAATATATTCTATTATAGGAACCTCTTTTACAACTTCCACTGGAACCTGAACAACTCTCTCAACTTCAACATATTTAACGATAGGTTTAGACTCTTTAGACTCTCCTCCAAATCTCCACATCAGACGTATAGTGCCCTCAATATCATCCGCTACATTCTTATAGGGCTTTATAATGTAGTTACACTGCATACCAATACCAAAGCGACTGTTTAGCCACATGTTTATACCAGCTCCTACAGGAATACCAAGCATATGCCTTTTATCAGCCCCTTGCTTATTGTGAAGATTATTCATACTCCACACCACCTCTTTGCCCTCAAAATATTCAACACCATTATAAACAATATTAAAGTTCTTATACAAGTATGCAACTCCAACCCTCAAATAGGGATCAATATATTTAGAATTTAAATAATTGCCCAGTCTCCACTGCATACCAATTTCAGGTTTCAAAATCCATCTATTATCTCTTCCATCCTTCAATTTATCGCGTGTAAAGCCCACAAAACCTTGTAAATCGATTGCCAGACAACTATTAAGCTCTTTTGCAAGATAGATATTTCCACCAAAAAGAACATCTTTCTTCTGTGTATCTAAATAGAAGTTTTCCTTTTGTTTATCTTGATAGAAATCGATAATACTAAAGCGATTTAATCTATACACAGATGCTCCAAAACCAAACTCCCATGCTTTTTTTACTACTCTCTCTTTAGAAGAGTTCTCTTTTGCAAATAGTGCCAGATTAAAGCACATTAATAAACCTAGCATTAAGATTATTATTCTTTGTTTCATATTTTCCTTCTTATAAGTTAGTATATACTATGCTCATCCTCATACTATTCCAAGACAGGGACGTTATACTCTTTAGAGCCATAAATATCCTTCAGCACAAATTGTGGAGATTCATTTGTACCTTTATTATAAAAATCAAAAATAGGTCGTAATCTGTAAAAAGAGTTACAATCGCCCAAACGCCCTACTTCTGGTAAATGCCAATATGAAAATACTCTTGTAGTCAATACATTATTGGGATAAGCACTTCCTAGAATAAAGCTTAAATCATCGTACGTTGCCTTTACACTCAACTCTGTAGAGCCCGATTCCACTGCTGTAAACTTAGTCATAGATATTTGAAATCCTGGACCATCTTCTGCTGACACTTTGTTTAGTTTCTCTGCTTTCCACAAATTGTCCTCTACAAAGAAATCTTTATATATAGGTGCAATAGTAGCCTCATCAAACCACCCTATTAAAGCCGATGAACCATTACTTTTCTTGTATTTTACATCTTTAAGAGAGGGTGATGGATAGATTTCTGGATTGTGTACTTTTGCGTGCATTATAGGATGCTCCCCATAGTAGTTTTCAAGTCCAATTACTGTTATATATTGTTCAATACCATTCCAGGCATATTTCCTAGTAGTTTCTAGCTGCTGTAATATCCAATCCATACGATAATCTGTAGGATACCTTGTTCCTTCACTTATATCAAAAACACTCTCATCGTTTGTCAAAACGATAGGACGATATACTAAGTAAATTCCATGATTAATATCAAAAAAAGGAGTTGTAAGATTGTTCGGACTACCACCTTCTCCTCTACGGCTTCCCCATTTTAAATAATGATTCGGATTTGTTATTAAAACATCAAAATCCTCTACTATATTTTCTATAGTTACTGGCTTATTAATATCTTTAATATGCACTACAGCTAATCTATTATCATTCTCATAAGTATCGGTCAATATCCATATACCATCAACTTCACGCTCATAACTAAACTTCAGTACAGTAAAGTCATTAACAGAAGTGCTTCTATTCCAATCCCATGGGCTATTTGACCTTAGATAAACATCTTGCAGAGTAAGCCGAGTATTTACACGATTAGGAACGACAGTATTCGGGGCAGATTTAGAGCTTTCTCCATTAATAATAACCTCTAGTGTAATGCCTTCTCTTTCATCAAGTGATTTTTTATCAGGAAGATACTCTCTAGAAACGTGAATAGCTCCATTTACATCTGTCATGAATGTAGCATCAGTAGTTAATCCAGGTAATCCTCTAACCACACTACCAGATGGAGCTTTAGCCCCCTCTTTATCATACACTATAAAAGTAGCCGAACCATCTTTAGGATCTATGTACTCTTTTGTTTTAGAGTTAAAGTATTGGGCTATAACATTGGGTTTACCCTTTACAATTTCCACATCACCATCTTTTCCATCTTTACCATCACGACCTCGTAAATAAAACCAAAAATCATACAATGAAGTCTTTGATGTATTCCAGAACTCACCTACATAACCATCAGCCTCAGGATGCGGATTCTTCAAAGTTCCTTTCAAGACCTCTTTCTTCCATAAATCATAAGCAGAGGCTCCAGGAACACCTATTCCTTGAGAGGGCTTACCTGTATCTACACCACCTATCCACCAGTTTCCATTGTTACCAATCTCCGGACTATTTCCATCAAATCCATCTACACCACTTTCTCCTTGTGCTGGTATGCCCGTATCTTTTCCATTAATCCACCAGTTTTTATTTTTTCCTATATTGGGAGTTATACCATCTACTCCAGCTTCTCCCGAAAAGTAGTCCCAGAAATCTGCTAAAGATATTTTAGAACTATCCCACGGCACTAAAGGGTCTTTTTTGTCAGGCATATCTCCCTTTAAAACTTTCTCCACCCATATTTCGTATGCCGACAAACCATTTTCACCATTCTTACCACGAGCTAGTACACCTGTATCTACACCATCAATTTCCCAGTTCCCTTTTATATTTATGGTTACCTTAGACCCAGGGAGACCAGAATCTCCTTTAGCTCCAGTTAAGTATTCAAAAAAATCAGTTAGATCATTCCTTTCAGGTTTCCATATTTCATTAGGATTATGTGGGTCTGTTATTTTACCTGATGAAATCATATCCTTCCATAAGTCATAGGCTGATGCACCATTACTACCTGATAAAAATTTCATAAAATCTGGTTTCTCTGTATGATTAACCCAATCGGGATACACCCCTTTATTAACCATCCCTACCCAATCCTCATAAGCTGATAAACCCCTTTCTCCAGGATCTCCTTTATCACCCTTCGGTAGAACCATATTAATGTCACTACAAGCTCCAATAATAAGAGCTATTAATACTAGAAATAAATAATTTTTTTTCATCATAGCATTTTGTTTTGCGTTAAACTCCGATTAGTTTAAATCACTGCAACAGCTATAAATCCATAAAATAAAGATTCAGGATGCATTACCACATTCACCAATTGGTAATCATTATGCATAAACTTAATTCTTGAAAATAATATATATATCCCTAACTCAATTATCTTACTTCATCAGTAGAAGTGTTACAATGTATATCTAATTTAATTTAGTAAAAGTAGTAAGTTTATAAATGCTTAATTTTGTAAGTAAGATCCATTAAATACATCTAATTTAGCACTCTATAAAGCAAGTAATATTTCACGATTAAACCTTTAAGGTATTATTTATTTGCTATAAAGTTGGTGTCATTCTTATAAAAGAATTATAAAAACTTAGAAAGGGCTATATTTTACCCTAAAGGGTATATAACCAATTAGTTATTAACACAAAAACAGTACTTAACGGACCAGCATTAACTTTAAGAAACTTAGTCGAAGTTGAACAAACGAGCTAATACACACATCAACACCCTCTAATTTACGCCTCTATTTTTTAATAAAAGAGACAAAGCAGAGCAATAACTTCTAGTATCAAGTTTATAGAGTTTATCTAATCTTTTAAACTAATGTAATAGCTATAATTTTGCTACTTTAGAGTAAGATTTAAAAGAGAACACTAGGTTGTTAACTTAAGTCTAGCAGGCATCAGTAAAGTAAATCACATACTCTATTCAAACACTTCTATTCACTAAATCTTAATAAAGAATACAACTCTATACTCTAGAACAATTGTGATAATTACCACATTTAACTTCAACTTTAATATCATTCCATCTAAATAAGTACTAGCATTATAGCAAATATGACTACTGATAGTTTATGGTTATAAAATGCTATTAAATGAATCATTTTTGTTATCTTTATAGGTTACTAAGAGGTTGTTTATTACAAGAATAAATAACCAAAAGCTTAAAACTTATTATACTTCTTCCGTGTTAAAATTAAAGGATATAAATTATAACAACTATGAGAAAAATTATCTTATACATAGCAACTTCTATAGATGGGTTGATTGCTGGAGAAAACAGTGATCTAGAGTGGCTAGATAATTTCCCAAACCCTAGAAAGACTGATTATGGATATAATACCTTCTATGAGTCGATAGATACAATTGTAATGGGAGCCAATACTTATCGATATATAAATGAATCTACTAACGAATGGCCATATCAAAATATAGAGACCTATCTTATAAGCCATTCAATAAAAGAGTCATCAATACCCAATGTGCATATTTTGAATGAAAACTGGGTTACTCAAGTTAAATTACTAAAAGAGCAAAAAGGGAAAAATATATGGATTCTTGGAGGAGGTGAGATTTTAAGTCAGCTCTTAGAGCACAACTTGGTCGATAAAATGATAATCTCTCAATTTCCTGTACTTCTTGGTAAAGGAACACAATTATTTCACTTTGGTTATGATTGTTCTAAATGGGAAATGGCTAAAGGCAGATTTTTTACAAACGGAGTTATCCAAGCAGAGTATATAAAAAAAGCTCATTAACTATTGACTCTATAAATAGCGAGTCAAAGATGGTATCCTAAAACAAGCTAGCGTTTTAGGATATTTTACTTTAAAGAAACTGATTATTTATAAGCACCTATACGTCGTGCTACTTTACTTTTTTCAAAGTCTTTAAAAGCAGTATTTATATTGCATATGACAGCGTTTAATTTTGATTTAAAAGCCAAAATAGTCCACTTACAAAACATATAAACTGTGTTATTTAAGTAGAATGGAGGTTCTTTTCAGATACTTTACCAAGTAATAATTCCCAATACAAACCTCATTTACAAATAGATACATATTCTGATGAAAAATCTTCTCTTTTAAAGAGTCCTATATATTACATTAAACACTACATTTGTAATTAAATAAGGCATAGTATATCGATTACATTGACTTATCAAACAAACATGTTTTACACTTTTAAAAAAGACTTATATGACAGAATCTAAAGAAAAAATCGGGATTGTTTCACTGGTATTATCTGTACTAATCCCTTTAGTTGGAATCATCTTATATTTTGTTAGAAAAGATAAATTTGAAGAACCTAAGAAGTATCTATATGCAGCTGTAGCTGGTGTAGCTATTGGATTCGTGTTAAATTTAATCTTTTAAATGAATACAATATTAGTAATAGAATATTTTTATTACTAATAAAGTTTATATGAATTGTGACTTCACAGTCACTCCATAACAAAAAGAAACTTATACTCTAATTTTAAAGTATAAGTTTCTTTTTGTGTGAGAAATTAAGCTTAGGTTGATTCAATTAAAAATGGCAATTATATCTGTTTTATTTACTGTTAACAATGTACTGATTTAAAGTAGCAAAGTCAACACTTCTTCAATTTATAAAAGATGTTATAAATCATATAATTAACACAATACATCTATTTATCTCTTCTTCAAGTAGGTACATACAGAAATTATTACTGGTAGTGAATAGCCAAGACCTATAATTTATTTAAACACTTTCTTTTTTCTCCTCTTTAGTCAAATGCTATTAGTATTTATGGTTCCATACCCCTTCTAAAGCTATTATAACGCACTTAAACACCCTATATCTTCATTGCCGACATACCTCTACTATGTCGCCGACAAGCTTGATGTTTGTTGCCGACAAGACAGAGGCTTATCGGCAACAAACAAATAAGCTATTGCTCATTGCTCAATTTTATATTATAATAGAGCCTTTTTTACCTATATTAGCAAGATATATTTATGTAGTTAAGATTAATTAGATCCTAAAAATGAATTACTATATAACCAATCACATAGCTTGTATTGATACCGCTACTTATATAAAAGAGTATTGTAAACCTGAGACGTTTATTGTTTACTGTGAATCGTGCCGTAAATTTAATAAATGCTGGGCGTGCCCTCCTTTCAATAAAAATCCAATCCCAGCTATGTTAGAGTATAAATATATTTATATAATAGGTACTAAGCTACGGTTTAAAGAGAACTATATAACTCAACATCAAAAAGGTAAGCCAATAGAAGAACTTTTAGATTCTATCATGACCTCTGCCAGATTAGAACTAGACCCTAAGATTCTAAGATTAGAAGAATACCTCTCAGGAAGGGCATTATTTGCAGGTACATGTCATTACTGCTCACCTTCACCCTGCTCTAGAATAAATAACACCCCTTGTAAATATCCTCAAAAAGTAAGACCTTCATTAGAGGCCTACGGTTTTGACATATCGAAGACAACAGAGCAATTACTTGAAATAAAATTACAATGGAGTAACTCTAATAAACTACCAAACTACTTAGTCCTAGTTAGTGGATTACTAGTAAATAACAAATCTCAGTTTCCCATCCATTTTCTAACGTGAACACAAAACAACAAGTAGCTATATATTAACACTTTAAAACAAAACAAAATAAGAAATTAAGATTATAAAAAATTACCTTAATAACCACTTTATATACCTATTTAAGACCTAAAAAAAGAAGTTTAATACTACTTTGTAAAGCTTTATATTTAAAGATTAATAATTTATTTTTGAAAAAACCCTTTATTTATTTTGAAAATAACTTTTATTTTGTTAATTTCTCAAAACCAAATAGAGTTTCAATTGTTTACATATAGCATATGTAAACATAATTAATAATATAAGAGAGTGATAAATACTTTTGTATGATTCTTGTTAAGCCATAATATTACTGTATGATTTTGGTTTTTGTCTTATCTGGCTTAATTTTTACCTGCATGTGATATGTTATAAAAGAATCGATCACTCTCTTTTTATCAAGATTATATCATATACATTCCCTCACTCAATTTTCTTAATTCCTTATACTTCAATTCTTTTTAAATATTCCAAAACTACCCTTTATGGTAGCTTATCGTCTGTTATTTAAAACTTTATGGCTACCCTAATAGGTAGAATTATTTTATTTAAAAAGTCATCTAATTACACAAACAATGTAATCTTTTGAATGTCCTCATTTTAAAAGTAAAATAATTCGGATGAAAGTTTTATAATATTACCTTTGAAGCATCCAATTAGGTTGTTGACCTTTTTTAATAGTCAAAAGAGCGTGCTAAAATTGAGTACCAATATATTATAAAAAAGAATTTTTAAGTTAATCGCATCTTTATTTATAAAATAATCTACAATACTGGATAATTATGGCACCCATTTTAGCACACTCTTTAACAATCGAATGAAATAAAACATTAAACTTAACTTTTAGAAAATGAAACATACTTATAAAAAGCACTTCGATAGTGTAGTGCTTTATTTATTCTTTGCTAACACTCAACCCGGAGCTAGTAACACATTTATCAGTAAAGCCCAACATTTGCTTAAATAAGAAATTAACTGCAACACAGGTAAAACGTTTACTAACATTATAGGCTTACCATTTTTAGGTAGTTCTATTTACAGATTAAACAATAATTAAACATCTAATAATCAATAAAAAAAACACATTATGTAGCTAATATTTTTTTGATGCATTTATTTACTGTGTACAATAAGCAACTATAATGTATCAATGCAACTTAAACTGAAATCAATCTTCGACCTAAACCTTAATGACAAAAGAGCTTGATGTTGGAGTATAAAATATACACTAAAACTCAAGCTCTTTTACATATACCAACCTTGCTATTTTCTATATGAGTAGCCCGCTATTTTACAGATAGCAAGTCTCCAAAGGACTATAAGCTACTTAGCATTGAGCCTAATGATTCTAATATAGTTGGACAAAGCTTGTAGAGAATAGGAGAAGTATAACTTAGTATACAACAATACCTATACTTACAAAGTTACAGAGTGAGGTTAATGTACTATACCCTTGATAAGGTGTTTTAACAAGCTCTACTCTAGTTGTTATATACTATTTTGAGTCTACACGGTCTGGAATCGGACTATAGGTAGTTATTACATATACATTATTAAATAATTAATCGTTATTTTCTATCAATGGTGTATAATGGTATAAACTAGTTCAATTTTATTCTGAACAGAAGATAGTGTAAACTTATCATTACTTACTTATTCATAATATTAGCTACAAACAGGGAGTCATAAGAGATTATCACTCCCTGTATTTTTATAAATTAGATTTAAAGTAAAGCAAACACATTTCTATTTAAATCAGTTATAATCTTCTTTTTAAGATTTCAAAAGCTATTTATTTCATAAATAACTAGTATATTATACAAGCTGATTAACTTAAAAAGAAATAATAATGAAAAACTCGCTCCTTTTAGTATGTTTTATTTTGGTTTTTATAGGATGTAGTAATAACGATGAGTATAATAAGTTTGGAGACGCTATGTTACCTCCATCCTCGCAAGAGTACCCATTAATTGCAAATGCACCAATTAAAATTCTTCATGACTCATTCCAACAAGAAGATATTATTATCCTAAAAGGATACACTATAGATGGTACACCAATAAAAATAGAACCATCTGTAGTAGATATAACATCCAGTTATTTAACCTTTATTGCACCAGAAGTACTTGGAGCATACGATCTTTTCGTAGCACATAAAGATAAGGAAGAACATCTTGGTAAACTCTATTTTAACGATGGTAGTACTAGAAAACTAATTAAGGAGATTGAAGTTCTTACAAAAGATCTTACATTTCATTTCGAATATGACGAGTATAATAGATTAAATAAACTAACTGAAGTAAATATTAAAGACCATAAAGGTTTTATATTTAATCTAGAATATGATGTAACTCACCTAAAAAAGCGTGTAGAACAAGCTATTGTAAGTACAAAACATCCTACAGCACTCGTATCAAAAACTTTATTTCACAACTCAGACTCTCTAATAACTGCCGAACAGACTTTTTACGATGAAAGCTGGCCCAAAAAGAACTATTCTATTATTTTAAATAATGACTCTAGTATAAAGTCTATTGAAAATGAAGAGTGTAATAAAATATTTTCATATAATACCGACAAAATATTAACAAGAATTTTATCTACTCATAATACCAATAAACAGGAGATTTCAATATTTTACAACTCCAACTCAATAGGA
This sequence comes from Bacteroides sp., assembly GCA_030151885.1. Classification (GTDB taxonomy): domain Bacteria; phylum Bacteroidota; class Bacteroidia; order Bacteroidales; family Bacteroidaceae; genus Bacteroides_E. The sequence continues at coordinate 8,486 of JASLCG010000038.1, read as the reverse complement.
TGGAATAAATACATATCTATGCCAAGCTGGATTCAATTATCCGAATTAGACTTTAAAGAGAGTGTATTAAACTATTCTTTGAAGCATAACCCAAATAAACTAAAGATAAGTAAAGATGGAGGTATTATAACTAAAACTTATCGATATATATTAGATAAAGAGAACTACCCTATCGAAATTATTGATACTACAGAGGGCAGAGAAGTAACAATAGCCTTATTTAAGTATTCTGAGTTATAATGGAGTAAAATAACAAAGGAGCACTACAAGTGTAGTGCTCCAATTTGCATATGAAATTAAAACTTACTTATTTACCATGATAAACAATAATCTAGTTACCAGCTTTAATCATAAATCCTCACGACTTAAATTTCCACCAGAATATTTATACTTCTATTTTTAGAATGTTTTTTTCTATATTTTCTAGATTGTACACGCTTGTAGGTCTATCATGACTTCTGCAAATATAGTTATACAGACAATATATACAACAAATACAAGAACAAAAAAGAGAGTTTATAACGATACACACCAATCCTTTTCAAGATTAAAGCGTATCTATTATATAAGTATACAACTGTTGTAAATAGAACTACACTAACCTATTAATTAATACTTATTTAGTTAAATATATACTTTAAAACAAATTAACACTCACTAAAAACAGTTTCCACATAATCAGTAAACTGCTGATTTATAGATATTTTATTGTTAAAAAGTAATATAAATAGATGAATATATTTTTAAAAGGACAACATAGAATATTACAAATCTTAATTAAATACCAATATTAGATCATGGCAATTAATGTAACAAAAAGTATAATTAATAATAAAATGCCACTAGATCAAACAGATTACAAAAATGTTACATAACTCTTAGTTATGCAATATAATAACCATAAGTGTCTAATATACAATACTAAAAGATTTTAACTCCAACATACGATGGCTAGCTAATAGCTAGTAATAAAGCTATTTATTTTCAACTATAGACCACATAAAATTCTATATGACATACACTTGGTAATATTATCTCAACAAATAAATAAACTGTCGTATATTTAAAAAAGTAACAGATAGTTTATTACTAGTAGTATAATAAAATAGGCTTTTTACTCTTGATTAAAAGAGTCTTAAAATAAATTCACTACCTATATGTAAATTTTATTGACTAGTTTTAGCCTTTACCAGAACGTATAAGTGAGGAAGAGATTAAAACTGTTTTTTAAAAGAGATCAAAACATATTTACTATATTTTTATGGGTAAATGGCACTAAAACGTAATCACGAGTTAGCAAAAACCTCTTTAATACAGAAAAATTTCTATAATAGTTCAAATATCACTCTTTTTCATTGGCTTATCAGTTCATAAATCTATACCTTACAATCATTCGATGAAAATGATTAGCTTTTACCCTATCAGGTAATAACAATGCTATTACTTATATTTAAGAATCATTTTCTTCGCTAGAATTAACCTTTAATTGAATGATGTAAAAATTCCTAGAGCAATGGAACAAAATGAAAAATGGATGGAAGAGTATAATAAGTACAAAAGTATTTTAAGAAAACCATCTGATTTTAATGCCTATTTTAGTGAGAAACAGTTTGCTGGTGTCAAATTAGACCAAATAACAATTGGCACCGTCAATTTACCCACTGGAGAAATAGTTGTTTGTGACCCTCTAACAGGTCTGTGTGATGAAACTACACCACTCTATCAAAAAGTACCCAAAGGAGAATACGATGTAGAAGTATGCGTAGTAAAAGCTCATAATGAAGACTGTGATAGATATGCTGCGATTCGTATTAAATTCAATGATGAGAAAGCAGTAAAATATAAAGATGCACTCACTGGTGAAGAAGAGTTTACTGATATAGAAGAGGGGGATTATTTTGGCTTCGATGTGAGTTCTGGATTAGCATGTGTATGTGATGCATCTGCTAGAGAACACTTCTGCAAACAAGAAAAAGAGTGGTACGATAAACATCCTGACGGAGCATTTTATGAAGACTACTTAGCTGAGTTATTCGAAGATAATTACAACTTACATCCAAAATACCAAAGAGAGAGTGGAGATTGGTTAAATTTAAAACTAGAAAATTCGGAACATCAAATACCAATGTTTCAAAGTGGATTTGGCGATGGAGGATATCCAGCATATTGGGGATATGACAGTAACAATAAAATTGTAGAGCTTGTTGTACAGTTTATAGAAATTGAATCGGCCTACGAAGATGAGAAAGAATAAAACGAATGGTTGTTAAACCTGTTATATTCTATATTTGGTAACATAGCAAAGGGAGGTATCTTTCACTTAAGATATTTCCCTTTGTACATATAAACACATCCGTTATGTTGCATAACATAGCAATAATCAATCAAATACCTTCTGAAATAGAACTAATAATAAAAAATAATGTATATTTTAGTAGTAAGTATACAATACTTATATTTTTCAGTATTAAAAACGCTCTTATTTATAGAATAAAATGGAGGTGTCTAACGCCATAAAAGTTAGATTAATCTAAAAAATTATTACTATGCCACGTATTGCAAACCATAATGGAGAACTTTTTCGCATTAACACTGAAATCAATGCCATAGAGTACTCTGCCAATGATGGACGTACCTGGACAACTAGATACATTAGTAATACAATAGGTAGGTTCATACAAATCATAGATTTTAATGATAAGCTATATGCTTGTACATCGAAAGGACTATATCAGTCTTCAAATCGAGGTAGAAACTGGACACCTGTTTATACAGGAAAGCTAATCGGAGTATTTGACTCAATATATGAAATGGGTGAAGCTCTTTGGGCTAAAACAAACAAAGGCTTATTTTTCTCGAACGATGGAGGAAAAGTATGGCTTCCAAAATTAGAATAATAAGAATAGAGTTATAACTGTTTAGAAGTAAGTAAAATGTTAAGTGATTGGTGCGTGTAGTATTTATTGTAATGCTACACGCACTTGCTTTATACAAAACCAAGTTCCACCCATTAAAAATAGTATGCAAAAACACTTTTATCTATCTTTGCATTTTTAAATTATACTTTTACTAAAATGAAAGCAAAGCATATAAAAATAATATCGTTCGATGCAGATGATACCCTATGGGAAAATCAAAACTACTTTGAAAAGGCTGGTAAAATGTATGCCGATATTATGGCACCATATATCAATGATAGTACTGAACTAGCTGAGTTACTATTAAAGAATGAAATTTCTAATGCAGAAATCTATGGTTTTGGAGCCAAAAGCTTCACACTTTCTATGATTGAAACAGCCTTAAAAGTGTCAAACTACAAAATAGCTCAAAAGCAAATAGAAAGAATGATTGGTATAGGAAAAGAGCTACTTAATATGCCAATTAAATTACTACCTGACGTTAACACAGTATTAGAAGATATCAGCACTTCGGGAAAGTACAAACTAGTAGTTGCTACAAAAGGAGATTTGAAAGATCAGCAACGCAAGCTACAGCGCTCTGGATTAGAACAATACTTTGACCATATAGAAATTATGAGTGATAAACTACCTCCTAATTATGAATCATTATATAAAAAACTAAACTGTAGCCCCCAGAACTTTCTGATGATAGGAAACTCTATGAAATCTGATATAATACCTGTGATAGAGAGTGGAGGCTTTGCAGCGCACATACCTTTTCATCTAACATGGGCTAATGAAGTTGTTAGTAAAGACTATACTCATAAAAACATGATACAGCTTAATAGACTCTCAGAATTACTAGCTCATATAAGTTTATAGGTCTGCACCATATTATAAATATGAAGTCTATTACTAAACGACATCATTATAATTACATCAAACAGCAACTTATGTTAACTTAATTTGTTATATTTAATATATATAATAACCATAACAGATTAAAATATGAGAACTGCTTATCTAAACATATTACTTTTTATAGCTCTTCTTGCTATTTTTATTGGTATTCAGATGTGGTTATACTCTTCTAGTACTAATATAGATTTTGTTAATACTACACTATTGGCTAAGTGGCTCAACATTATTTGTATTATCCCACTAGTATTTACAGGTGGAGCTCTTTTCTCATCTGTTGCTATAAAACGTCCTTATCTTATTATAGGCTTAATTGTATTAGCTGTATTAATTTCTTCATTTCAATCAGATCAATTTAGCTTCATGTTCATTGTTAAACTTGTCGTAGCTACTACCATAGGAACGCTATGTGCTACAGCTATAGCTAAATTGCTTCAATATAATAGTAAGTGTTATATAATGAAGCATAAAAAGAAAAGTATAAAAAATCAATAAAACGTAAAACGAGCTTAGTATAATAACTCAGCTCGTTTTTTTATATAGTTATTACTAAACAGTTTGCTACATAGCTCAAATCTAAATTGCTCCCTCCAAAACATTTTTTCACTAAAAACTGATTAAGATTCCATTTTAGCGAAAAAAAATAAATATAGTTAAATAGATATCAAATAATTGTATTTGGCCATTCTAGACTTGAACTAACTTATTAGATATCTTGTTTTTATTATAATCTATTATTGATAAAAAGAATTGCACCAGATTGGTCAAAAAGGAATCATACAGTTAGTATCAATAGTATTTAAAATACTTATTCATTTGTTTCTATTTCATTGGCTATTAATTATGTGGAAACAAAAACCAAGAGTGGATAATAAAACCGCTTATTCACTCTTGGTTTAATAAAATAAGTATAAACTAGAATGTGTGTACTTACTCCCCTTCTAAACAATACGAAGGATAAGAGCTAAGCAGGTAATATAAAAGTTCAGTTAAATAGATAGTATTATTTTTTTAATGTTAACAGATTAACAAGTAGCTCGTTTGTATAATGAGTACATGTATTGTTTATGTTTTTAATTCTAAATGAATTTAATCTTATAATACAAGCGAGCTATTTTCTAAAAATATTGTTGTGTGTTAATATTCATGATAAAATTACTCTTTTTCAAACTAGGTTAGTTACGCTAATTGCTAACCTAGATTCAGTTCTATACAAATTCAATTACTAAATAAGAGTAATTTAAAGTTGTCAGTGTAGCTATAAGCTATATTGACAACTTTTTTATTCTATAAAGATCAAGATTGAAGCTGTTCTATTCGGTTTATAACCTATTTATTAATAAATTCGTTACTTGACTAAACACATATTAATCTAAAGACATGTTGAATACAAAAATTAGCCAAGGCTTATTAATGGCCATGATGGTTATTGGCCTTACTGCCTGTAACAAGAAAGAGGTGAAAATAGGAAACTTAGATGTTATTCCTCAACCTTACAAAGTAACAACTCTAGTAACTGAAGAGCCTTTTATTATCAAACCCTGCGTTACAATCTTATATCCAGAAGGTAATGAAAAGATGCAACGTAATGCAGAATTCTTAAGTTCTTATATTGAAAAAGTTAGTGGAGTTAAACTAACAACATCATCTAATAAAAATGAGACAACCAAAGAGCATGCTATTAACTTAGTATTAAATAATGAAATAGCAGAAGAAGGGTATACTTTAGTATCTAATAACAAGCAAATAAACATTACTGGTGGTAGCGAAAAAGGGGTATTCTATGGAATACAATCTCTACATAAAGCCTTGCCAATCATTAACGATGATAATTTCTTACCAGCCATTCCAGCTGGAGAGATAGAAGATGCTCCTCGTTTTGAATATAGAGGGTTTATGATAGATGTGGGCCGCCACTTCTTTGAGTTAGATTACTTAAAAGAACTGATAGATCTTATGGCTATGCATAATATCAATAACTTTCATTGGCACCTTACCGAAGACCAAGGTTGGAGAATTGAAATTAAAAAATATCCTAACCTAACAAAAGTAGGATCTACAAGAAAATCGACTCTAATTAACTGGGAAACCAAAGAGCAAGATAATATACCACATAGTGGATTTTATACTCAAGAAGAGGCTAAAGAGTTAGTTGAATATGCAGCAGCACGCTATATTAATGTGATTCCTGAAATAGATTTACCAGGTCATGTATTAGCTGCTCTTGCATCATATCCTGAATTAGGATGCACAGGAGGCCCATATGAAGTTGCCACTAGATGGGGCGTATTTAGAGATGTACTTTGTGCTGGTAAAGAAGAAACCTTACAGTTTGCTAAAGATGTACTAAATGAAATTATGGATATTTTCCCTTCTGAATATATTCATATTGGCGGAGATGAATGTCCTAAACATCACTGGAAGGAATGTACTAACTGCCAAGCTAAAATTAAAGAACTTGGGCTTAAAGACACCCCAAAACATAGTAAAGAGAATCAACTCCAAACATACTTTATGAGTGAGGTAGCTAAAGAGATAAAAGCTAGAGGAAGAAGAATGTTAGGATGGGACGAGATTCTACATGGAGGCCTAAAAGGAAACCCTATAGTACTGTCTTGGACTAGCCCAAATGCCGGCATTGAAGCTGCGAGATTGCACCACAATGTTATCATGACACCAATACAACATCTATACTTTAGTAACCCGGGATATAACAAACTTCAAGGAGTAAATAGTATAGCTAGAGTTTATAACTTCGAACCTGTTCCAAATGTATTAACTCCTGAAGAGCAAGAATACATCATCGGAGCACAAGGATGTATTTGGACTGAATGGACTAGCAATCGCAGCAAAATGGAGTGGCAAATACTACCTAGGATGGCTGCACTGAGCGAAGTTCAATGGTCACAACCACAAAATAAGAACTTGACTAACTTTTTAAATCGTCTTCCGCATATGCTAGATCTTTATACTGAATATGGGTTAATCTTTAAAGATGATATTTACGCTGTAAATATTAACTTAAAAGAAGAGAATAATGAAAAAGTAGTAGAGTTAGTAACTTTTGATAATGCTCCAGTTTACTATACTACTGATGGTTCAGAACCAACCACTGAATCTTTAGAGTATAATACTAAATTCACAGTTAAACAGAATGATATAATTAAAGCTGTAGCATTTCGTAATAATGAAAAGCCAAATAGCCAAATAGCTGTTTTAGAGGTTAAATAATATTCTTCTACAGATATAAAAAAAACACGTGGATATGTATATCCCCGTGTTTTTTTATATCAATTTTATAATTACACAACCCATAATTTATTATAACTCAACTATTCGGCCTGCTACATTATTATCAATAAAAGGAAGTAACTCTAAATTATTTTAACTTGGTTACTTTTACTTTCAAAGGTGATTTCAGAGCCGATACAAAGTTTTCGGTATATTCAACAAAGTCATTTAGTGTAGCATGATTTGATTTACTCCAACCAAATCCTGTATAGTAAACAAAACCTTTTTTAGAAGCAGTTGCTGTAGCAATATTATGATTAAATTCACTTTTTCCAATGGTATATTTATCTTGCTTTACCTCCATTTTATTATTAGGAAAAATTACACCAACAAATACTTGACCATCTTTAGGCATTTCTGGCTCTTCATAAATCATAAAATTTTGATCGGAAGAGATAAATAAAGAATTCTCACCCGGTCTTTTAACAATACCAACGGCTACATCTAATTTATTTGATCCATAGCTCTGCTCTATTTTTGTATAATAACTACCCGCATCAAGTGTTATAATTTTTGAATCAGGAATTACTTTACCCTCTACCTTTAAGTCAGGATAACTAATTTCAAATTTAATACGTAATGGACCATTATCAATAATGTTGTAACCTACTTGATTGGTATTACGAACTATAGCACCATTGATATATGGAGCTATAGCACCTGCTCCTAATGTTGGTCCTACACCATATGGGTCGCAGCCTTCACCATGATCTACATGATAAGAGGCCCTTTTAGATATATCGTTAGCATACCAATCTTCAAGCACCATTCTTTCTGTTCGCTTCAACCAGATATCTATACCATTAGTCGGAGCTTGAACTTTCTCTAACGGATTACCATATAATCTAAAGCCTAAACAATCATTTTCCCAAGCAAAGTCACCATAACGCTCTGGGAAATAACGTCCATAAACCTTAGTCTGTTTTATAGTTTGGCCATTATCTGATATAAAGTATTTTTTTGTTTCGTATGCAGCTAATTTAGCTTCAAATAAAAGAGTGTTGTCTGATGTTATTTGGATAAGTTGCTCTACCCCATCACTATCCACTACGCGAATTGTCTCATAGTCTGCACGGATTTTTTTAAGTGGTATTTCTACTAAACTTTTAGAGTGGTTAATCTTTGAGGTGTTTTTAACCTCAATAGAGTAAAGATCTTTTGCACTCATAGATGTGAAAAGAAATAATATAAAAGCAAAGAATGTTGTTCTCATATATTGTATTTAACTAGGTTATAAATGATGTTGTTTTTTAAATGAGGTTTAAAGATACACACCTTCTATTAAAAAAAGTAACTTAAAGGGAGTTTAGTCATCCCTTTAAGTTACTTAATTCATCTAACGTAAAATAGTTTTATTATTTTAGATCTGTTGGAAAG
>JASLCG010000131.1 GCA_030151885.1 Bacteroides sp. | reverse complement strand
TATTGGCGAGGGTGGAGATTATTTGAGAGTGTAGGTAAGATGCTTTGTGAATTTAATATTGAGAACAGATGAGTGAGATTTACTTCTACCTCCACGTGGTGGATTATTTCCTCTACCTCCTCCAGATTTATTACCTGTCTGACTTGGAGCGTTTTGAAGTCCTGAATTCTTTCCCATAATGTTATATGCTTTTTTTGTTGAACAAAATTTAATTTATCCTAAGTTAGTGTATATCTAATAAATAAACAACTTTTATATCTAAAAAATAAAGAATACATTTGTTATGTATAATTAAATTAAAATTCACATGGTAAGAAATGTATCAGCAGGGATATTTATAAAAAATGGTAAGATTCTTATCATGCAAAGAGCTGATGGTAAATCTTTAGCTGGGTACTGGGAATTTCCAGGTGGTAAACAAGAGAATGGAGAGTCTATTTTGGCTTGTTTAGAACGAGAAATATTAGAAGAACTAGGTGTTAAGTGTAAAGCTAAGGAAATATTCACGGAAAGTATATATACCTATGATGCGGGTGCTATTAATTTAGTAGCTATCATTGCATATCTAGAAGATCACAATATAAAATTGACTGTACATGATGATTATAAGTGGATCAGTATTAAAGATCTATTAAATTACAAACTGGCCTCAGCCGATATTCAAATAGCTGAAAAAATAATTAAGAAGTACGCACAATAAAAGTCTATATACATGAAAAAAATAAGTGATTTAAGACAAGGAGATGTCTTAGACAATAAAGAACTGACAGAAATCTTCGGTTGTAGTGGTCAGGGTGGTATGAGAAGATCTCATAAGACTAACACACTAGTTATTGTATCAAATCATATAACATCTATTTATGATGATAGATGGGTTGGTGATGTATTGTTTTATACAGGAATGGGATCAACAGGAGATCAAAGTTTTTATAATGCACAAAATAAAACACTTTATAGGTCTGGTACTAATGGTGTTGAAGTACATTTGTTTGAGGTGTTTGTTACACAGCAATATACCTATCAAGGCGTTGTTACTCTAATTCCGGATAACCCTCCACATATGGAGCAACAAACCGATATTGAAGGTAATACTAGATCAGTTTGTATATTCCCCTTAGAGCTAACTAACGGTGCTAAAAGAGTTCTTAAAAAAGAAGATATCGAGACCATTAATAAGGCCAAAAATAAAATAACTAGAAAATTATCTTTAGAGCAATTAAGAGATTTAGCTACAAAAACAAATTCAAAGCCTGAAACATATACAGGATCTGTAACCCAATATCAGAGAAGTCCCTATGTAGTAGAATACACAAAAAGAAGAGCTCAGGGATGTTGTGAGTTATGCGGGTGTAAGGCTCCCTTTTTAGATAAACTAGGTAATCCTTATTTAGAGACTCATAATATTGATTGGTTATCCGAAGGTGGAGAGGATACAATTGAAAATACTGCTGCTTTATGTCCTAATTGCCATAAAAAAATGCACGTACTAGATTTAGAGGAAGATAGGGCTGTTTTGAATGGACTTGTAAAATAATGGGAAGAATATTATATGTTATAGGAAATGGTTTTGACTTAGCTCATGGATTTAAAACTAGTTATCGTGATTTTGCTGAATACTTGCAAATAAATTATCCAGAACTGCATGAACAGTTAGAAAGTAATTGCTATTTAGATAAAGATTTGTGGTCTAATTTTGAAGAAGCTCTGGGAGCATTGGATTTGTATACGTTAGCAGATTCAGAAGAACCTGACCCATTAACTGATCCTAGTCTTGATAAAGGATCTAGACAGAGCCTTTATGCTTATGAGGATACAACAAAAGAGAACTTAGGTTACTTTTTAGAGCAGTTAACAGAAAGCTTTTTTTACTGGATTTCTTCGGTAGACTGTTTTACTAACCCTAGGTTGAACTTCAATGAAAAAGCAAAGTATTTAAGTTTTAATTATACTGAGACATTAAAACTTATATATGGGATTTCTGATGTACTTCATATACATGGATGTGTGGATGATGCTAAATCAATAATATTAGGGCATGTTAATATTAAAGAAATTAAAGATTCTTTCTTTGAAAATATAAATGATATATTTAATGGTATCAATGATAGTTTACGCAAAAATGTAGAAAATATTTATGATGCTAATAAGGGTTTCTTTGATAATCTTTCGGATATAAATGAAGTAGTTATATTAGGGCATTCTTTATCAGATGTGGAATCATTATATTTTCAAAAAATATGCTCAAAGGTTAATTTAGATGACTGTAAGTTTTATGTATCATATTATGATAAAAATGAAGTAGATAGTAAAAAAGAATTTCTCACTAATTTAGGTGTTAAAGAAGAAAATATTAGATTTTCTACCATATCAAAGATTTCAGATATGATGGACGAGTCTAATCTAAAACTTGATTTTAAAGATTAGCAAATATCAGTAAGAAATAACTATATACAATCTAGAGTCACTCAAATCGAGTGGCTCTTTTTAATTCAATAAATATGAAAACAAAACTAGAATATTTAACCAAGTTTCTTAATTCCAAAGAAGAAACCACAACAAAAGAAGTAGCTCAAGCTTTAGATTGGAATGTGATATCACTTGCTCAATATATCTATATTCTTGAGCAAGCAGGTTATATCTTTAGATATGGAGAAATAATCCATAGAAGAGAGAAGATACCCCATCTGAGAATTGAAGAATTTAAGAAGATAGAACGAGATCCAGATTATCTTAAAGAGAGATTGGATAGATTAAAAGAGGCTGCACTAACTAAAGAGTTTATGCAGTCTCTTACTTTTATAGAGGCTATGTACTTAGTTCAAGCTAAGAGAACATCTTTTACGACTAAAGAGGTAGCAGAGCTAATAGGAAAGAATCAGCAGTTTGTGGCGACATCTTTTAAAAAGCTAATGAAGTTAGGATTTCTGACAAAAAACTTACTAACCTATACAATTGTAAAACCTATACCTATTACTTCTCAAGCAGATTTATATAGAGAGTTACAACCTATAAAAATTGAACCTGTAAAGTCAGTCATAAAAATTGATTTAGAAAGAGAAAAAGCCGAAGAGGTTGTTCGAGA
>JASLCG010000165.1 GCA_030151885.1 Bacteroides sp. | reverse complement strand
ATTATACATCTCTTCAAAAGCTCCACTAAGCTGATTCTTCATCGTATTAATAGAATCTGCATTTTTCAAAAGCATCCCATGAAACTTACCTCCCTCAGATGTAGCATCTTCAAAAGCCTTAGCAACCATATCAGAAGTAATACCTCCCTTTTCCATTTCTTTTTTAAGGTCTGCAATACTTCGTCCTGTTTGCTCGGAAATAACTTGAAGAGGATTAAAACCTGCATTAATCATCTGATTTAAATCCTGACCTAGTAAACGCCCTGCCGCAGACATTTGAGCAAAAGCTAGTGACAAAGAGTCAAAACGCTGAGCATTCCCCATAGAAATATCTCCTATCTGTTTTAATGTCGGCATCACTTTTTCTGCTTCAACATTAAACCCCAGTAGTGTTTGTGCAGCCCCCGATATATTATTTGTAGAAAATGGTGTAGCAACAGCATAATCAATTATCTCTGAGACGAACTTATCAGACTTCTTTTTTGAGCCTAAAAGAACTTCAAAAGAATTTTCCAAAGCTTCTACTTCTCCACGTACATTTACAATATCAGAACTTAACTTTTTAAGAACTGCTGCACCTCCAAGAATCCCTATCATATTTTTCCAAGAGATAGCTAAGCCTTGATTTACATTGACTACTTGCTTGGATTCATCCTTAAGAAGAGCATACTCATCTTTTAAACCCTTTACAGATAAACGGGCTTTTGCTTGCTCTTGTTGGAGTCCAAAAAGGGTAGCTTTCTCTTCATCTAATACTTTACGTGCCGCTTGAAGTTCTTTAAGTGTATGCCCCTTATTTATATTTATATCTGACATATTACGATATGCTTCAGCTAGATTCTTCACATCAAACTGAACATCTCGCACTACACTCTTTTGATTGATTATCTTGGAAGATAACGCATCAACAACCTTTGAACTTTCAAATATTTTTTTCTTAAGATTGTTCTCAAAAACCTGACCAGCTTTAGCTGCTTCTGTTACTAACGAAGTTATCTCCCTTGTGGCTTGATTAATCCTTTTCTGAGTTTTAGAAGCATCTTCCTTACTCATAGAGGCTATTTCCTGTTTTAATTTAATAACCTCTTCTCTAAGTTTAACTACTTTATCAACATCAGAGCTAACTTTAAATATCAATTTTGCCATTAATTTTGTCTCCTACGTTTTGCCATTTCTTTAGCTGAACCTTTTCTTACTATTTGACCAGTTACAACTCTAGGCTTATCCTTTTGCATTACTAAAAGTCTTGCATAAGGTATTTCCTCAAACACTTCTTTATAGCCCAAATGGAGATTTTCCATGAAACTCACTAGCTGTCCCTCTAGCGTATCACTGCCTATTACCTGGGCTTGGCTATTATCTGAGATACGCTCTTGGCTAAAGTGACAGCTTCGAAAAAATCTTCTCCATTCATAAGAGATATAGATTCCTTTACCCCTTGCTTGAGTTCAGAATTAGTACCTTTTATTAATTTAGAATACACCCACCTCGCTCTAAGTTTATAAAAAGGAGCATCTCCTACAATCATGTAAGCTAGTCCCAAAGCCAAGTGAGGTGCATTCTCTGGAATTTCCGAAAGAATACTTATAGATGTATAATCCTTATCTATTCCAATTTTGGCCCACTCTCTAAGAGCTCTTACCATTACTTTTACAGATGGCATTTGAATCACAAAAATCTTACCTGCAATACTAATATTTCTTCCATATTCCCCTAGAGCACTATCTGCTATTAATTTTCCTGCGTCATTCATAAATTAAAAATGGGTGGGATTTACCCACCCAAGTCTCCCTTGTTAACACTTATTCATCTTCGGATTTGACTTCTGAATCATCAAACCAGTATTCAGAACGAATAGATGGATTTTCTGGTTCCATTGCTGTACCTGCAACAGCCAAACCGATTCCTTTATCTTGAGTAGTGGTACGTGCAACAACTGTTCCTTTTGGAAATACGACCCACTGATCATCCTCCGTCTTAGCAATTAAACATTTAGTAATGTTTACTACACCACGAGCACGTTTCCAACTAGTCTCAGTTGAATCACCTCCCATAAGATCTGCTTTAGTTTTGTAATCATACTGACCAATGGTAAAGTTCATAGCCACATCTCCCATCTCTTTGTCTATTCGATAAGTACCACCAGTTAGGGCGTTCTTATGTTTAGTTACTGAAGGATCAGCTTCTTCAAAACTCCATGTATCACCATGTACATTGGTTATTTCTGTAGCTGATTTTATAATTGTTTTTAAAGTAGAACCTGTAAGATCTCCTTTAACTGCTGATGTTTCAGCATATAAAATTCTTTTAATTCCTACTGCTGTAATCATAATTTTGTATTTAAAACTTCAAATAATATTCTACAATTCACAAAATGACACTCTAGTGAGGTATCTTCTTCTTGGGAAATACTCTCAACTTTATAGCGATAAGGTGTACTATCAAAAACACCATAACTCTCTAGCTGATTAGCTATTCTTTCAAGCTCTGTTAAACGCTTAGTACTTGCTTTACCATTTGCATCAGGAACTAAAAAGTTTATTTCCACAAAACCTCGCTTCCAATATTTACCTTCGCTTTGCCTTTTAGGAATTATCACAATACGCTCCTTATCTATTTTTGAAGTTGGAAAAGTTCCTCCTTTGTAAACCTCAATACCTAAACCTTTAAGCCTCTTGTAAAGAATCGTTGCTATATTACCAGTTACTATCATTCTATTTCTTCTTCTAATCTTTTATGAGCATAAAGAACTGCTCCTGTTAAGACATCAAAACCTTTAGCTTCAACATAAGAAGCATACTCTTGAGTATTTTCTAAAACCAACCCTTCATCAACCTTTGCAATATTGGACTTTCTTAATTCTCCCGTTCTATCTTGGTAAGAGCCATTCTCTTTAGCGTAATCCACTGCTTCTTGACCAATAGAATTAATAATTGAGTCTAACTCAGTATATCCTTCACTGAAAAAGACTTCAACATCAGAGAAATCATATTCTATATCCATAACTCAGATTTTTTAAAGTAATTACATTTAGCTGATTTAAGAACCACTCCCTCAATTAGCTCTTCATCTCTTTCTATTTTAACTTTTGTTCCTGCTAATATTTTAGCTCCCTCATAAACCACATGATAACGGTAGTCAAACCATTTCCCATTCATAGAAACCTGTTTCATCACACTATTATCATCACATCTACAACAAGCATATTCAACCCACTTTTCAGGTCCTAAGATAGGATCACCATTCTCATCAATTTCATCTTTAGCTGCTACGGATATCAGTAACTTATGGGGAGCAAATATCATAAGAAAGTTATTTTTGGTTTTGAAGTCAATTGATTTTCCAGTCCATATTCTTTACACTTGAGAGAGTAGAAGTCTTTCATTGCTTGTTTATTCCAAGACATTGAAAAACCACTCTCAGAAATGGAGCTTGGACGTAAAAGGAGATTAGGAATATAACGAACAATAGCAAACTCAATCTTTGAGATATTATTCTGTGTTACTTCTCCCTCTTCCATAGAAATACACAAGAGGTCCGCATCTGATAATTGAATACCAAATGCCTCAAACCTTTGTCTTATGTATTCTTTAATCTTCATTTACTGTATCAAGGTTGATAATTGAAATTTTATTTGGAGCTGTTAAATCAGGAATCCATGCAGCACCATATTCAAGGAATCGACCTTCGTCAGTACGAACAGAAGAGATAAACATATCTCCCTCAAGAGTAGTATAATTCTTTCCAGGAATTTTATCTCTCATCTCATAAGGAGTATAGTGTCTCATTTTGCCTAACTCACCCTTAGGTAGTAATGAAATTCTATTCTCTGCAAAAGTGTTGACCATTTTATCCTCGTCCATCTGAACATAGTCTTCAATAACCTTTACATTTGGAAGGCCAAAGGTTGTAAACACCTCATTTACCATACCTTCAGTAAGCATGCCTCCTTTAGCCGCGAACTCTGCTGAGCCAAATAAACGCTTGTATGAATCCTTGAACTCAGAAGCATTAACAATATTCTTAACGAAAGTCTTACGAGTCATTTCCATTGACTCAAATGCTCCGACTGAAGCTCTAAGAGAAGAAACCGTTTCTTGAAGGTAAGAGATGAAATTAGCTCCATCTTCTTTAGATGGTTTAAGCTCGTTTACAGGTAAATCAATATCCAAAGTAGACACACCATTTTTATTGTCTTTGGTTTCTACTTGGGCCTTTCCTGTTGAGCGTAAATCTCCCAAAACAAGATCCATACGTTTATGAGGAGCTAACATAGCCTGACGCATATCATCAACAATGAAGTCAATGATTGTATTCATTGCTGACTCTTTGCCACTAGACTGAGTAGCATTGAATGCCGTAATTAAATCGGCTAAAACTTCTAATCTGTCGTTATCGAGTTGATAACGATCTCCAAGATCAGCAACTTCACCTACACCAGTACCGAGTGCCTTACGCCCTCTAAGAGGTTTGTTTGAGTTACGATCAATGATAGAACCAGGAGTAACCCCTGAAACTGTACCGATGTAAGTTTTAAATGTACGTCCTCTAGTTCTCTCAAATTTAAGATATCTTTTCCAATAGATATCATCCATCTTAGTGGCTAGAACTCTATCAATAACAGCTTTTATTATTGCTGGATTACTAAACAGTAAATCTAATGTCAATACCATATTTTCCTCCTTTCTACTTAAATAAAAAACGACTAGTCAATCCTTCTTTATCTTTCTGAGTAAGAGGAATTGATAATTTACTCTCTTCGACCTCGTATGCCTGAGCAATAGCGGTTACAGTTGCTCCTAACTCAATTAGTGTACTAGCATAATTAAGGTGATTGGCAACATATTTAGGTTTTGTTCCCCCTTCAGCAGATGATTCAAAAAGAATTGAATCCTTCTCAGCTGTAATGCCTTCCTTTTCAATTGAAAGGATATCATACATCTCCTTATGCTCAATAGCTGTAACCTTTGCTCCCGCTTTGCCTGTGCCTAATAACATGCCGATATAAACTGGAGAGCCTTTTGCTACTTTTATTTCTTTTGCTGAAGCATCTACTTTCTCAACTACACGAATGTTTAACACAGGGTAAGCTTTACGACCTTCAATTTGAAGTGGAGCTAGAACTGGTAAACGCTTAAGTCCTGTTCTTAGCAAATTATCCACTACAAGATTATAGCCTCCTGAACGACGAAAGACCGTATCAAAGCGACACAATTCAGGAAG
>JASLCG010000088.1 GCA_030151885.1 Bacteroides sp. | reverse complement strand
AAAAAGGCTACTTAGATAAATCTAAGTAGCCTTTTTTATATATTCTATATATTTTATTTAGAATTCACTTGTAAAGTGGAATTTGATGTCTTTAAAATCAGATTGAGCCATTTGTAGCATATAACCAGAGTCGGCTAAGAATACATCTCTACCTTCTATATCTTTTGCCATATATTGGTATTTTCTTTTCTTAAAGTTATCTAATGCTTCCGGAGAATCACTTTCAATCCAACAAGCTTTATACAATCTGCAAGGCTCCCACTTACACGACGCATTATACTCATTAAGAAGACGGTATTGAATCACATCAAACTGTAATTGCCCAACTGTACCAATAATTTTTCTATTATTAAATTGATTGACAAATAACTGAGCAACACCCTCTCCCATTAGTTGGTCAATACCTTTAGCTAATTGTTTTTGCTTCATAGGATCAGCATTCTCAATATACATAAACATTTCTGGAGAGAAACTAGGCAATCCCTTAAAGTGTAATAACTCACCTTCAGTAAGAGTATCACCAATTTGGAATGTTCCTGTATCGGGTAAGCCTATAATATCTCCGGCCCATGCCTCTTCTACAGTCGTTTTCCTTTGAGCCATAAACTGCGTTGGAGATGAAAAACGTAAGTTTTTATCCAATCTCATATGGTGATAAGGTGTATTTCTAGTAAATTTACCAGAGCACACTTTACAAAATGCAACACTTGATCTGTGATTAGGATCAATATTTGCTGTTATTTTAAAAATAAATCCTGTAAACTTAGGCTCTTCAGGCTTTACTACACGCTCAATAGCTTCAATAGGTCTTGGACTCGGAGCTATCTCTACAAAGCAGTCTAACAGTTCCTTTACACCAAAGTTTGTAAGCGCCGAACCAAAGAACACAGGGGCTACTTCAGCATTAAGATATTCCTCTCGATCTAGCTCTGGATAAATTTTAACAAGTTCTAAGTCTTCTCTCAATTGATTTGCTTGAGCCTCTTCAATATAGTTGTATATTTCATCGCTATTTACATCGATTTCCACTTTCTCTGTAACAACTTGTTTTGAAGGTTTATATAAATCGAGTTTATCTTCATATAAATTATATACACCTCTAAAACGTGGTCCCTCTCCTATTGGCCAAGAAAGAGGTCTAACACCAATTTGAAGTTCTTCTTCTAGCTCATCTAACAAATCAAATGGATCCCTACCTTCACGGTCCATTTTATTTACAAATACAATAACTGGAGTTTTACGCATTCTACATACTTCCATCAGCTTTCTAGTCTGGGTTTCAACTCCTCTAGCACCATCAACAACAATAATCACACTATCTACGGCCGTTAATGTACGAAAGGTATCTTCTACGAAGTCCTGGTGCCCAGGAGTATCTAGAATATTTACTTTATAATCTAAATAATCAAACTCCATAACAGAGGTAGTAACTGAGATACCACGTTGTTTTTCGATTTCCATCCAGTCACTAGTTGCTGTTTTCTTAATTTTATTACTTTTCACAGCACCAGCTACCTGTATCTGACCTCCAAATAATAAGAACTTCTCTGTTAAAGTTGTTTTACCTGCGTCAGGGTGAGCAATGATAGCGAAAGTTCGTCTTCTTTCTATTTCGTAATTTTTAGCCATAGTAAATTATCATAAACACGTATGTATTTGTATACATATATGTAACTCGTTTATCCTTTAATTTTTCTTACACACTCTTCCAAACTGTCTACCCAGTAAGGAATAGTTATATTATAGGTCTCTTTAATTTTTGTTTTATCTAACACTCCATATGGAGCTCTATAAGCTTTAGATGGATACTCTTGCGAACTTATAGGGAATACCTCTCCTTCCAACTTAGCAATTTTCTGTAGCATTTTAGCCATATCATACAAAGAACAAACGCCCTCATTTGTATAATGGAAAATTCCTGGAACAATACCTTGCTCCAAAATCATTAAAACCAATTCTGCCAAATCCTTAGCATATGTTGGTGATGCGATACGATCATAACACATTGCTACAGACTTTTTATTAACCAATTGATTGTAACAATTCATTAAGACATTGTATTCTCCAAAAGAGGAATATAACCAAGAAGTTCTAATAACCATTGCTTTACTACATTTAGCTAATGCAACACGTTCACAAGCTAACTTAGTAATTGCATATTTTGACTCTGCAGATGTAGCATCATCTTCAACGTAAGGAGTCGTTCTTGTACCATCAAACACATAGTTAGTAGAAAATATCACTAAACTAGCATTGTGTTTTTCAGCAATACTTGCAAGAATAGATACACCGTAATGATTTATTCTATCGCATTCAATTTCATCTTCTTCAGCTAAGTCTATATTACTAAATGCCGCACAATTAATAATTACATCAATTTCGTTTTTAGATACAAACTCCTCAACATCACTTCTATTAGTAATATCTAAATTCTCTTCAGTTGTAAAAAAATAAGTATGGGATGGGTAATTAGGTTTTAAAGCTCTAAACTCTGATCCTAATTGTCCAGCAGATCCTGTTACTAATATATTCATAACTTAATCAAATTTTAACTCTCCTGTCTGATTCTTCTCATAATAATTCGCCAACATTGAGATAAAACTAGCTATGCTCTCCACAGCTTTTTGAGTATCAGAACTAATTTCTTTTTTTTGTAAACGCAATAACATTATTCCATACAAAGCATCAAAGCAAGTTTCTATTTCAGAATGAACTTGATTTGCACTTTTACTTCTTAATTCTACGATAAAAGGTAAAGCCTTATAATAAGCTCCACTATAAAAAGGGTATTTTGAAGATTTCATTAATTCTGCATGTAGATCACTTAAATTAATAATAACATTTTTATTAATTTGTAAGTGTCCTTTCTCAGTAACCCCCTCCATGCGCATCATATCAATGAGATCGGAGAACCACACAACCTCTTTTTCTCGTTCTTCTTCTGATAACGTATTTGTTTCTATTAATGAACTCTCTATTGCATCAATACTTAACTTATGGGCACGTATCAAATCTTCAATCTGCCACATGTATATTAAGTATTCTGCAATATTCTTACTTTTAAGTTGCTCAGCAATTTTAAACATATGATATTATTAATATAGAGACCCTCCACCTAAAGTTAGAACAATACCTACTATAGCTACTATACTTACAATAGTACCTATAATTCTATTTATAATCCAAATTCCACGAGGATTAAAGCAGATACTTACTCTATGTACACAATACGTTAGCCCAAACCACCAGAGTAATGCACCTCCTGCAATCCCTGCAAATCCAGCCAAAACTTCTGTCGTAGTTATTCCAACATAGATAAAAGAGAATCTAGCAAATAGTGTTATAAACAAAAATATGATAAGAGGATTCGATAGCGTAACTAGAAATGCAGTTATAAAATTTCTTGTAAAAGAATCTTTTGTTCTATTTCCTGGTCTTAAAGCTGTATTTACAGGATTAGATTTAAATGTATAAATTCCAAAACCTAATAATAGAATACTACCAAATAACTGCAATAAGAATAAGTTATTGTCTATAAAATCAACAATAAAACTCATTCCAAATGCTGTTAAAGAGGCATAAGCTATATCACTTAGCGTGGCTCCAATACCAGTCATAAAGCCATACCAGCGACCTTTGTTAATAGTTCGCTGAATACACAAGACTCCAACTGGTCCTAAAGGGGCCGATACAACGATACCTATTATTATACCTTTAAGAACAATGCTAATTATGCTATCCAGATTCATATAAGTTACAAATATCGTTTTTTTTTTATAAGGATGCACTTTTTATTAACTATTTTTCAAGAGTAACTACTACCTACATACAAGTTTAAGAGTTTTTACTTATTTCTCAGCTCATATGATACGCTGGCAACTATTATTTAAGACAGATGCTAAATTCATTACACTTAGTAAAAATATTTAGTATCTTGCAATAAATTTTAAACTTAATAGATAATCAAACTCATGAATCTTTATAAGAATCTATTTTTAGTATTTGTTTTACTATGTATAACTTTTACAACACAAGCGCAAGTTAAGAAAGTTGCCTGTGTAGGAAACAGTATTACTTACGGCTACGGAATTCAAAACAGAGAGGTTAACTCCTATCCTAGTCAATTGCAAAATATGCTAGGAGATAACTACTTAGTAGGCAATTTTGGTCATTCGGGTGCTACATTATTAAATAAAGGCCACAATCCATATATTAAAACTAAAGAATACCAAAAAGCTTTGCTCTTCAAAGCAGACTATGTTATAATACACTTAGGTATTAATGATACAGATCCTAGAAACTATCCTAAGTATAGAGATGAGTTTACTGCTGATTATATTCAACTAATTAAAGATTTCAAAGTTGTTAATCCTAATGTACAAGTATGGATATGTAAGATGACACCTATATTCACCCACCATAAAAGATTCCAATCGAGCACTCAAGTATGGTATAAATTAATACAAAAGGACATTGAAAGAGTTGCTTATGTTGAAAACTTACCAATTATTGATTTCTATGAACCTTTGTATACCAGAGTGGACCTCTTTGAAGATTCGATTCATCCAGACAAAACAGGGGCACATATATTGGCAAAAACAGTATATCAAAATCTCACAGGAAATTATGGAGGACTTCAACTTGACCCAATCTTCAACAGCGGCATGGTTTTGCAAAGAGGTAAAGACATCAAGTTTTGGGGTATAGCAAACTCAAATGATACAATAGAGATTAACTTTAATAATCAGAAGAAAACAGTAGCTACTAAAAAAGATGGTAAATGGTCGGTTAGTTTTCCTCCACTACAAGCAGGTGGACCATATACTGCAACTTTTCTAAACTCGAAAAACAAAATAGAGTTAAATGATCTATTAATAGGAGATGTATGGATTTGCTCTGGACAATCTAATATGGCTTTTCGTGTCAACGAGACTAATACATATAAAGAAGATAAGTATAAACTTGAAAATAGAAACATTCGTCTATATAATATGGATGTTATAGCACAAACTACTAATACAGAATGGAGTAAAGAGACGTTAGAATTAGTAAATCAAGACAAGTACTACAAACCAACATCATGGGTGATTGCTAACAATCAAACAGTACCTTCTTTTTCTGCCATAGGTTACTACTTTGCATCAGAATTACAAAATCAGCTTAACATACCTATTGGAATTATAAATAATGCTGTTGGTGGCTCGACTACAGAATCTTGGATTAGTAGAGAAGATCTTGAAAATCACCCAAAGTTCCTACATTTTTACGACGATTGGGCTAATAATGATTTTATTGACTCATGGGTAAGAGGTAGAACTTTAAAAAACATTACTCTTAAAGATAAGAAACTTCAGAAACATCCATATCAGCCTTCATATCTCTATGAAAATGGGGTTAAACCTTTCGAAGAGCTTCCTATAACTGGTGTTATTTGGTATCAAGGAGAGTCAAATGCAAATAATGTTGAATTACATGAAGAGTTATTCCCATATTTAGTTAAATCATGGAGGAAAAACATATCTAATGATATGCCTTTTTACTTTGTACAACTTTCAAGTATGGAAAGTGGCAGAGAAACTTGGGGGCACTTTAGAGATAGCCAAAGAAGATTAGCTGAAAAAATCTCAAATTCAGGATTAGTTGTGTCATCAGATCTTGGAGATAGGTATGATGTACATCCCAAAAACAAGAAACCAATTGCGTTAAGAATGGCACATCTTGCTCTTAACGACCATTATGGCAAATCTAAGTTTGATAAAAGTGGACCAACGCCCAAAACTATTAAGATAAACAACAGAACAATTACAATTCTATTTGATGAGGTTAAAAAGCTTACTACTTCGGATAAGCAAACTGTCAGAGGTGTAGAAGTAGCTGGCGTAGATAAAATCTATAAAAAAGTAAATGCCCAAATAAGAGGGAATAAGTTAATCATTCATTCCGATGTTGACCCTGTATTTGTAAGGTATGCTTGGGAGTCGTTTACAGATGGAAATTTAACAGACGAGAATGGCAATCCAGCCTCAACATTTAGTAATGAGTATGAATAAATGAATCAAAATCATCAGTAAAATAAATTACTGATGATTTTTTCTTTTACGAACCACATAACCAGTTGCCAAAATCCAAATAACTATTAGTCCAGCAAATGTTATATAAACCAATGTACCATTACCTAATATTGTATATATACGGCCAGTATGTACTTCTAAAGCTAGATTCCATAAAGACATTGGTAATTCAGAGTACTCATTAGGCATTTTCAAAACATTTGTACCATCGTAATACTCCACAAGTATAGGATTATCTTTAAAGTCATTAGAAAAACCAGCTATTGCCCTTTTGCCAAATGGAGGTCCTGCTTTAGTTATAGCTACTTCTCCTGTAAAATAATCTTGAATTAAAGAATTCTTTCTATCCCATTTATACATTCCACTAAATGAGCCAATCAGCCATACACCATCTTCTCTTTGATGCATAACATTTATACCCATCACACTAACAGGAGGCGATTTTTCCACAAGTACTGGTACTGATTCTAAGTCTGTCAATGTATAAAAACCTTCAGATGTTGATATCAACCACTCTTCAGACACCTTATCATAAGTTATAGCACGCAGTTTATCATGCCAAGGATTATTGCTATCAACTATTGTACCTGGAATTGGAGGTACTTTAGCCGAAGCCAGTAATATGAGTAATGGAGGTCTTAAGCACCACCCCGTTATTGTAATAAACAACGTAAATACGATAGTAATGCGTCCAACTTTATCGTGCCAGTTTAAAGTCCCTTTTAAGAGACCAATACCTCTGATTACTTCTAGCCCTCTTTGTTTTTGTTTACGTATATACTTAGGCAGAATCCAGTATAATATACCGGTTACAGATAAAATCATTAAAATTACTGCAACTAAATCTACAAAAAGCTTTCCAAGTACACCAAACAACTCTCCACTATGAATTAACCATACTGTTCTAAATAACGTTACACGATTATTATAATTAATAGGTGCTTTCAAAGCATATTTTTTAAAGTTACTCTCATCCTCTTTATACAGATTAGAGCGTCCCATAATTGTTAGTTTTCCATTATCTATGAATAAATCTACTAACCGTTCATTTGCTGATAAAAATACCTCAGTCCATCTATTATCTTTTAATTCATATAAACTAAACTGAGATAACGCATATATCTTCCCATCTTCTAATAAACACATAGATTGAATATTCCTTCTATCAACTCCTTTAGGGAAGCCATTATTAAAAGATTCTATAGCAGTGCCCGCAATATTTGACCTAAATACCCCCGCATTTCCATAAATATAAATAACACTATCCATAGGGACTTTAATAGAACCTTTAAGAGCTCCATTATTCCATTTTTTATATTGAAAATGCTCTGGTAAATACTTCCTACTAATGTCCATATCCGAAATCATATTACGATGATTCAATAATACACCCGAAATACAAAACAATAATAAGAAGACAGTAAAAAGTAGCCCAAACCACTTATGATGTTGTTTCCAAGCTATTTTTTTCATAAATAAGAAAGAATTTTAATATCGATACTTTAAATGACACCCCAAAAGACTGCTAGTAATATTAAGAACAATATACGGTAAGAAAACAATACACACCACTAAAAGAATTGTTTTTACTAAAACAAAAAAGCTCCAAAGATTTCTCTTTGAAGCTTTCTGGCGGTATGTACGGGACTCGAACCCGTGACCTCCTGCGTGACAGGCAGGCATTCTAACCAACTGAA
>JASLCG010000081.1 GCA_030151885.1 Bacteroides sp. | reverse complement strand
CGGATTCGAACCAACGACCCCGAGATTACAAATCACGTGCTCTGGCCAACTGAGCTAAAGAGGCTTATACTAAACTTGCAGTCGTTTTAAACAACTTTAGTTAAAGCGACTGCAAATTTATATATTTATTTCTTCTCTGCAAAATGATTTATGATTTTATTTAGCAGCAACTTTTTCTTTATATTTTATTAGCTGCTTAGTTAATGCATCTAATACCACATCAACTGCTTCTTCGAAGCTATCACAAACCTTATTTGCATACAATTCAGTTCCTGGAACATGAATCCTGATACTTGCTTCTTTATTATCTGCAGGATCAGGCTTCAATTTTAAAGACACCTCAACTTTCTGTATATTATCGTAAAAACGTTCTAATTTATTTGCTTTGGTTTGAATAAAACCTTTCAAAGACTCTCTTACTTCAAAACCGACTGATTGAATTCTAACGTCTATCATAATTACCTCCTTTTTTATGCTCTTGGATGAGCTTGTTTATAAACTTTTTTAAGTTCGCTAAAAGTAGTATGTGTATATACTTCTGTAGCCGCTAAACTAGTATGACCTAGTATTTCCTTTATAACCTGTAAGTCGGCCCCATTGTTCAACATATTTGTCGCAAAACTATGTCTTAATACATGAGGACTCCTTTTAGTTAAAGTGGAAACCTCTTCCAATTTACGATTTACAAGATTATAAACCAAATTTCGGTAGATACGTTTTCCATTTAAACGGACAAAAAAAGCATCACTATCATTCTCTACAAAAGCAAGTCGTTTTTCAAGATACGCACTTATATTTTCGCGGAGCGAAACTCCAAAAGGCACAAGCCTCTCTTTATTTCCTTTTCCTAGAACTTTAATCTGCATTCTATCCAAATCAACATCATCCTGATTCAAACCTACCAACTCAGCTAATCGTATTCCTGTAGAATACAACACTTCAATAATAAGTCTATCTCGAAGCCCATTAAAATCATCCGTAAAATAATCACCTTCTAATAATTCATCCATGATATTAGCACGAACAAATACAGGTAGTTTTTTTTCAGCCTTGGGGCCTGACAATGTTTTCAAATCATCACTCTCTATAACACCTTCTTTATACAAGAAATGAGAATAGACACGTAATGAACTTAACTTTCTTTTCACCGATACAGGAGAATACTGATTACTCATCAACTCCATCAACCAGCTACGAGCATTACTAACATTTAGTGCTATTAAAGGATCTTCATTCTCATTTAAACACAAGTACTCATAAAACTGCTCTATATCTTTTTGATACGCTTGCAAAGTCCTATCAGAGTAATTTCGTTCTTCTTTTAAATATCGAATAAAATCATTTAGACACATAATCGTTATTACGTTTTATTTATAATAACGAATATATAAAAAGAATTCTACCTCGCCAAAAGCAAGATATAAAAAAAATTAATCTTCTAATTCTTTTAGTTGTTGAACGTAAATAGCACGTTCTTTTTTAAATCTTCTTACAACAGATGGCTTATCAAATTGTTGTCTTTTTCTTAGTTCTTTTACGATACCAGTTTTTTCAAATTTTCTCTTAAATTTTTTAAGAGCTCTTTCGATGTTTTCGCCTTCTTTTACAGGTACTACAATCATTGTTTAATCTTTAATTAATAATTAGTTATTTCTATTTTTAGAAAATATTTCAGGGTGCAAAATTACGTATTGTTTCCATAATCACAAAACTTTCACTCTTTTTTCCTTCGGTTTAACATATAAATTATACACCTTACTAGCTGTTTTATTAACTTTGTTAGAAACTATTTGTATTATTGATATGAAAAACGACACTAAGAGTAAGCTTTGCCTCCTTAGAAGCTTCATGAAAAAAAACAACTTCGATGCTGTTATAATTACATCAAGTGACCCACACATGAGTGAGTACCTCCCTGAACACTGGAACTCTCGTGCATGGATTTCTGGTTTTACAGGATCGGCAGGAATATTCGTAATAACCGAGCATGAAGCTGGGCTATGGACAGATTCTAGATATTATATTCAAGCCGAGCAACAACTCAAAGATAGTACTATAGAGCTTTATAAAGATGGTCTCGAAGAGACCCCCACTATTTATCAATTTCTTAGAAAGAAAATTAAAGTTGGAGGTACTATCGCTATCAATGGAGAAACTTTTTCGATTAGCCAATACAAACGCCTTCTTCATGAGCTAATAGGATATACTATTAACACATCTTCAGATGGTATTGAAAAGATATGGTTAAATAGGCCCCAGCTACCAACAAATCAAATAAAAATCTACGATATTAGATTCGCAGGAGAGTCCGCATATAATAAAATAGAAAAAATTAGAAATAAAACAACTAAAGATGGTGGTATTTTTATTGTGTCCGCTTTAGATGAAATAGCATGGACTCTAAATATTCGAGGCGAAGAAATTAAAAATAATCCTGTAGTTATATCTTACCTTATATTCGATAAGCATAATACTACACTATTCATCGACTCTAAAAAACTAAACCCTCAAACCATTGAATACCTCTTATCCATCAACGTCTCCATTAAAGATTACACTGAGGTTTTTAAATTTATAAATCATACTAGTGAAAAGGTCATATTTGTAGATCCGAATACAACAAACGTAAAAATACTAGATGCCATTCCTACTAGTTCTCAAGTTTTAGAAGTTAACTCACCAATTCCTCTATTAAAATCCATAAGAAATAGTATAGAGATTAAGTCTGTAAAAAATGCGATGGTTAAAGACGGAATCGCATTAGTTAAATTCTTGATTTGGCTAGAAAAGAACCTTGACAATAATATAACCGAAATAGACATTGCAGAGAAACTATATCAATACAGAAGTCAACAACCTCTATTTGTCGGTGAAAGCTTCGATACAATAGCTGGATATAAAGAACATGGAGCTATTGTTCACTATACTGCCAACAAAGATTCTAATAAAACATTAATGCCTAAAGGACTTTTATTAGTAGATTCTGGAGCACAATATCTAGATGGAACAACAGATATAACTAGAACAATTGCTTTAGGAGAACTCACTAATGACGAGAAACTAGATTATACACTAGTCTTAAAAGGACACATTAATCTAGCTAAGGCTAAGTTTCCTAAAGGAACAAGAGGAAGCCAGCTTGATATACTAGCCAGACTTCCATTATGGGAGGCGAAAAAAAACTTTCTACATGGCACAGGACATGGTGTTGGGCACTTCCTCTGTGTTCACGAAGGGCCACAAAGTATCCGAATGCAAGAAAACTCAACACAGTTAGAACTAGGTATGTTAACATCTAATGAACCTGGCATATACATAGCAAATAGTCATGGAGTAAGAATTGAAAACTTAATATTAGTACAACCTTTTGACAAAGGACTTTTCGGTGAATACTACCAGTTCGAGACTATAACTTTATGCCCAATATGCACTAAAGGTGTAATAAAAGAGATGTTAACACAAGAGGAAATAGATTGGCTAAATAACTACCATAGTATGGTGTTTAACACTCTATCACCTCATCTTGATAATGAAGAAAAGAGCTGGCTTGAATTAAACACTTCAAAACTTTAAATATATGGCACTTATAAAAAAAGTAAGAGGATTCTACCCTAAATGGGGTGAAAGATGTTATTTTTCCGAAAATGCAACCATTGTAGGAGATGTAGTTATGGGAAGCGAGTGCAGCATTTGGTTTAATGCTGTACTAAGGGGAGATGTTAATAGCATAAGAATTGGAGACCGAGTAAATATACAAGACGGAAGCATATTACATACATTATATGAAAAATCGACTGTTACAATTGGTAATGACGTAACTGTCGGCCACAACGCCATAGTGCACGGTGCAGACATAGATGATGGAGCTTTAATAGGTATGGGATCAACACTCTTAGATTATGTTCATGTAGGAAAAGGTGCAATTGTAGCTGCTGGAGCATTAGTTTTGAGCAATACAAAAATAGGAGATTATGAACTCTGGGCTGGTGTACCTGCAAAGTTTATAAAGAAAATAGATCCTACTAAAAGCGATGAGCTTAAAATTGCATCTCATTATATCACTTACGCATCATGGTACGAAAATGAAGAAGCCAAGTAATCTTCTATAAAAAAAACTAATGTCTTAAACAAATAGCTTTCAAACGTGTTTCCAAGAAAACATTTTTAAACAATGAGTAAAAGTATAGCAACACTATTTTCAGGAGGCGTAGATAGCTCTGTAGTTACTCATCTCCTATGTGAACAAGGATACAAACCTGATTTATTCTACATTAAAATAGGAATGGATAATGCAGAGTATATGGATTGTTCTGCAGAAGAAGATATAGAGTTAGCACAAGCAACTGCTAAAAAGTATGGACTAACACTAAATGTAGTAGACTTACAAAAAGAATATTGGGAAAATGTTGTCCAATATACTATTGATAAAGTAAAGCAAGGACTAACTCCAAACCCAGACGTTATGTGCAACAAGCTAATCAAGTTTGGATGCTTTGAAGAAAAAGTAGGACATACTTATGACTTTACAGCAACTGGACATTACGCCAAAAGGTTAGAAATAGATAACAAAGTATGGCTAGGTACCTCTAAAGACCTCATCAAAGACCAAACAGACTTTTTAGCTCAAATAGATAATTTACAAATATCTAAATTATTATTTCCTCTGGGTGATTTAGACAAAGATCAAGTAAGAAAGTTGGCTCTTGACGCTAAGCTTCCTAGTGCCAGAAGGAAAGATAGCCAAGGAATATGCTTTCTTGGAAAAATAAACTATAATGATTTTGTAAAAAGATTTTTAGGTGAGAAAAAAGGTGATATAATAGAGCTAGAGACAGGAAAAAAAATAGGTATTCATAATGGCTACTGGTTCCACACAATAGGACAGAGAAAGGGATTAGGTCTTGGAGGCGGACCTTGGTACGTAATAAAAAAAGACATAGAACATAATATAATCTATGCTTCTAAGGGATTTGATGTTATAACTCAGTATGGAAAAGAATTTAAAATGAACAACATACACTACATAACAGAAACTCCCTGGCCTGTTATTCCAAGCCAAGGAGTTCCTATTACATTTAAAATACGTCATACACCAGAATTTAGTCCAGGTATATTATATCATAAAGACAACCAATACATTATTAAGTCAGAGCAACTACTTCAGGGAATTGCACCAGGCCAATTTGGTGTCATTTATGACAAAGCCTCTAAAATATGTTATGGCAGTGGAGAGATTAGCTACTAAAAATTAATCTTTTCTAAAATCTTATCTGAAGCACCTGCATTATTAGCAACATATCCCCCTGCTAATGAGCAGGTGTCTTTATAAAATCCTGAATCAGCATAAAGCTTATCAACTAGTTTTTTAAACTCTTCAAAGTTATTTATAGAGTAAGCACCTTTACACTCTATTAAATCCTTAGCTTCCATAAACTTTTGATACTTTGGACCAAATATAACAGGGACACCATACACAGCAGCTTCAAGAGTATTATGAATTCCAACTCCAAAACCACCTCCTATATATGCTATTTCTCCATATCTATAAATAGATGACAATAAACCAAAGCAGTCTATAATTAAACAATTTGCTTTTAAAACAGACTCCTCTGTACACTTTGAGTAACGAACATAGCTTCTTTTTAGCTTTCCTATTATTTCAACCAAGTGATTCTCATCTATTACATGAGGAGCTATAATTAACTTCACTTCTGGATGTTCATTAAAGTACTTTATAAATATATCCTCATCAGGCCCCCAAGAGCTACCAGCTACAAATGTTGGCATTCCTTGTTTAAACCTCTCTACTAAGGGTAAATCTTTGGCAGCATTCTTAATTTGAATAACTCTATCAAACCTAGTATCACCAACAACCGATACTTTTGTTACATTTATTTTAGCTAAGAAACGCTTTGAAGACTCATTCTGAACAAATAGATGATCAAAATTTTTCAGTACTTTTCGATACGTACCTCCATACCATTTGAAAAAGATCTGATTTCTCCTAAAAATAGAGGAGACACTATAAGTAGGTATTCTCCTACTATGGAGCTCATCTAAATAATTTTTCCAGAACTCATATTTTATAAAGAACGCCATACATGGGTTAACAATATTCAGAAATTTCTTAACATTTCTAGGCTTATCAAAAGGGAGGTAACAAACTATATCAGCCCCTTTATAATCTTTTCTAACCTCATATCCTGAAGGAGAGAAAAATGTTAATAGAATACGATAAGCCGGATACTGTTCACGTATTTTTTCGATTAGTGGCCTTCCTTGTTCAAACTCTCCTAATGAAGCAGCATGAAACCATATGTAGTTTTTATCTACTTCAATTTGTTGGCGTAATAGTTTATAAACAACACGATGTCCACGCACCATTTTACGCGCTTTCTTGTTAAATAGCGATGCTATTTGAACAAGAAAACCATATATATATATTGCAATATTATAAAGCATAGTATAAGTTAGCCCAATACCTCAATAGCCTTTTCAATACGTTTTATAGTCTCGCTTTGTCCGATAAAGGCTGTTATATCAAACATATGAGGTCCTTTGCTAGCTCCTACAATAGATAGTCTTAAAGCATTCATCACAACACCTACTTTAAGCTCTTTTTCTTCTAAAAAGCTCATTACTACCTTCTCTTGATTTTCGGCTGAAAAATCATCAAGATTAGCTAAAAGCTCTGCAATTTGTTTCATTTCAGCAGCTGATGTATCTTTCCAACGTTTACGTGTGGTCTTTTCATCATATGTAGTAGGCGCTACAAAAAAGAAGTCAGACACCTCCCAAAGCTCGTCTATAAAAGAAATACGATCTTTCATTAAACCAACAACTTGAGCAATTCGTTCTTTAGACTCAGCTATCCCTTTTGTTTTAAGTATTGGTTCAAATAAACTAGCCATCTCTTCATTAGACTTCATTTGGATATATTGATGATTGAACCAAATTCCCTTTTTGAAATCAAACTTAGCACCAGACTTACTACAACGAGTTAAATCAAACAGTTTAACAAGCTCTTCCATTGACATTATCTCCTGATCGTTACCAGGATTCCAGCCTAACAAAGCTAAGAAGTTAATTACAGCTTCTGGAAGATAACCAGACTCTCTGTACCCCGATGAGATATCACCGGTCTTAGGATCTTTCCATTCTAGTGGGAATACAGGAAACCCTAGTCTATCACCATCACGTTTGCTTAACTTACCATTACCTTCTGGTTTTAATAGAAGTGGAAGATGAGCAAATTCAGGCATAGTATCTTCCCAACCAAATGCACGATACAGTAAAACATGAAGTGGCGCAGATGGTAACCATTCTTCTCCACGAATAACATGAGATATATCCATTAAGTGGTCATCTACAATATTTGCCAAGTGGTATGTTGGCAATTCATCTGCCGATTTATATAAAACCTTATCATCAAGTACAGAAGAGTTTATAACAACCTCACCACGAATTATATCTTGTACATGAATATCTTCATTAGGTTCTATTTTAAAACGAACCACATATTGAGTTCCATCAGCTATAAGCTTTTCCACCTCTTCCTTAGAAAGCGTAAGAGAGTTTCTCATTTCATGACGTGAAGAAGCATCATATTGGAAATTATTAACAGCCTCTCTTTTAGCATTTAGCTCTTCTGGAGTATCAAACGCAATATATGCTTTTCCATTATCTAAAAGTACCTGAACATACTTTTTATAAATATCACGACGCTCTGACTGACGATAAGGTCCACAATCACCACCAAAAGTTACCCCCTCATCAAATTTTATATTAAGCCATTTAAATGACTCAAGAATATATTCCTCTGCTCCAGGTACAAAGCGATTAGAGTCTGTATCTTCGATACGGAATACTAAGTCACCACCATGTTGACGAGCAAAAAGATAATTATATAAGGCAGTACGCACACCACCAATATGTAAAGCTCCTGTTGGACTAGGAGCAAAACGAACTCTTACTTTTCTATTAGACATATCTATACTTGTATATAAAACGTTGCAAAATTAATCTTTTTTTTCCATACTAAAGTTTAATTTCGTATTTTTCGAAAAATATGAAATTATGAAACCCGATTTCAATAAGCAAAAGATAAAATATAAAGACCTTATATACAAGATCTTAATTTTCACTATTGTTGTTAGTTCCATCACCTACTTTCTACCTAGAGAAAGTAAGTTTAACTATCAGTACGAAATAAATAAGCCTTGGAGATATGGACAGTTAATAGCCCCATTCGACTTTTCAATCTACAAAGATAGCAAGATTATAAAGATGGAGATGGATAGCGTGCTAAAACATGACTATCGCCCTTATTATAACATTGACAAAGGGGTTAGTGACAGCATACTAGCTAAGTTCTCTACTGATTATAATACTAAACTTAACAAAATTATCCCTAAAGAGGCACAACGCAATTACATATACAATACTTTAAAAGAGATTTACAGCCAAGGAGTTATAGTATCAGATAGTATTAGACAACTAAAAAGAGAGGGTATTAAATCTATCATGATTACGGAGGAAAAGATTGCATACGAGCGCGATCTTACCAACTTATACACTTTAAAAACAGCCTACGAAAAAATCATGGACGAGCACCTACACTCTTTGAACGTAGATCTGTTACGCCAATGTAATCTGCATAGATATATTATTCCCAATCTAAATTATGAAAAAGAGAGGACTCAAACAGCAAAAAAAGAGCTACTGTCTAGCCTTTCATTAACAAAGGGGCTAGTGCAAAGTGGGCAAAAGATTGTAGATAGAGGAGAAATTGTAGATGCTAAAACATTCAGTATACTTAACTCTTTAAGTATTGAAATATCAAAACATACAGAGACCACAACTTCAAAGTACTTAACTCTTGCAGGGCAAATACTTTTTGTATCAATCTTAATGTTTTGCTTCATGTTATACTTAGAACTCTTTAAAAAAGGGTTGTACGAAAGGAAGCGCAGTTTAACATTATTATTTTTATTAGTGTGCATATACTGTATTGCAACATCTGTATTTAGTGCTTTCGGAAATGCTATTTATATTATTCCATATGCAATGATGCCAATTATTATTCGCATATTCTTAGACTCAAGAACTGCTTATGTTGCATATGCCAATACAATTTTAATTTGCTCTATTATCGTTTCATCTCCTCTTGAATTTATTATACTCCAAATGGTGGCTGGAATGATTGCTATCTATAGTTTAAGAGAGTTATCTCAACGCTCTCAACTTATCAAGAGTGCTGTTATACTAACATTAGCATATGCAATTACTTTTTTCTCTTACGAAATGATTGTAGAGAGCGACTTTTCAAAGTTCAACACGCAGATGTATAGTTATTTTGCTATTAATGGAATCTTATTACTATTTACCTATCCATTTTTATTCTTGCTAGAAAAGTTATTTGGATTTACATCTAACGTTACATTAGTAGAGCTTTCAAACATTAACAATCCTCTATTACGTGAGTTATCTGAAGTTGCACCTGGAACATTTCAACACTCTATGCAAATGGCAAATCTAGCATCTGCAGCTGCTATTCGAATTGGTGCTAATAGCCAATTAGTTAGAACAGGTGCCTTATACCATGATATAGGAAAAATGAAAAATCCAGCATTCTTTACAGAAAATCAATCTGGAGGATTCAATCCACACTCAAAGTTAAGTTATGAACAAAGTGCTAAAATTGTTATCAGCCATATATTTGATGGAATGAAGTTGGCCGAAAAGCACAACCTGCCTACGGCCGTAAAAGACTTTATTATAACCCATCATGGAAAAGGTAAAACAAAATATTTCTATATATCGTGGATGAATGAACACAAAGGAGAAACTCCCGATGATAGTAAGTTTTCATATCCTGGGCCAAATCCATTCTCAAGAGAGACTGCTATCTTAATGATGGCAGATGCAGTAGAGGCAGCTTCTAGAAGCTTACCCGAATATACAGAACAAACGATTAGTAACTTGGTCGAAAAAATTATAGATACGCAAGTAAATGAAGGATACTTTAAACACTGCCCTATTACCTTCCAAAATATTGAAGATATTAAGGAAGTGTTTAAAGAAAAACTAAAAATTATTTATCACACTAGAATCAGTTATCCTGAGTTAAAAAGTTAAGTAAACCTTGACAAGCATCTTCTAGTAAGTCAATAACTAATTCAAAGCCTTCTGATCCACCATAGTAAGGGTCTGGAATGTAAGTATTATCATATTGAGAAGAAAATTCTACCATTCGATGAATTTTCTTCTCTTCATTTGGAGACGGAGCCAACTCTCTTAAATCTGCAATGTTTTGGTCATCCATTCCTATTATATAATCAAACTCATAAAAATCTTCAACACGTACAGGCCTAGATCGATGTACTAACTCATAACCTCTTTTAGAGGCATGCCTACGCATACGTACATCGGGCAGGCTTCCTTCATGATAGCCAGATGTTCCAGCAGAATCAATAGTAAAATCCTCTTCTAAGCCTTTTTTCTTTAACAAGCTTAACATCACACCTTCGGCTGTTGAAGAACGGCAGATATTGCCTAAACAAACAAATAAAACTCTCTTCTTCATAATTTACATTGGATCTACATCGTAATATACTACGACTGATTTATAATTTTTACTCGTCAATATATGCTCTTTGACATCAAATAATATCTTTTTAACCTGCTTCATAGATGCAGTTCGTTCGACTTTCAATACAATCTTTTTGATATAATAAGTCTGAATTCTTCCTACAGGAGGCTTATCTGGGCCCAAAACCCTGTCTCCAAAAATGGCTTTAAGCTGTTGAGCCATATATCTAGTAGCCTGATCTAGCTTAGCCTCATCCCTATGTTTCAGAAAGACATATATCAGTCTATAAAAAGGAGGATAATGAAAAAGCTCTCGCTCCTCGAGCTGGCTATCTACCATTTCTTCGTATCTATTATGTATTACTTGTGGTATAATAGGATGCTCAATACTTCTTGTTTGCAGAATAACACGTCCTCTTTTACCATGTCTTCCTGCTCGTCCAGAAACTTGCGCCATTAACTGATAAGCACGCTCGTAAGATCTAAAATCTGGGTAATTCAACATTGTATCTGCATTCAAAATACCTACAACACTCACATCATTAAAGTCAAGTCCCTTAGAAACCATCTGGGTTCCAATTAAAATATTGGTTCTTCCTTCTTGGAAATCAGAAATAATTTTCTCGTAACTACTTCTTGTTCTTGTTGTATCTAAGTCCATTCTAGCAACTCTAGCATCGGGAAAAACCTCTTTTATTTCATCCTCAACTTTTTCTGTACCAAAACCTCTATAAAGAAGATCTAATCCATCACAAGCAGGACACTTTACGGGAACAGGTTGAGCATGTCCGCAATAATGACAAGTCAACTCATTTGCTCTTTTATGAAACGTTAAACTCACATCACAATTAATACATTTAGGAACCCATCCACAAGTATTACACTCCATAAGGGGGGCAAATCCTCTTCTATTTTGGAATAAAATCACTTGCTCATTTTGCTCTAATGCATCTTTCATTTCAGAAAGCAACAGCGGAGAGAATTGCCCAGACATTCTCTTTTTCCGTTTTAAATCATAAATATCAACAGCAACAATTTCGGGTAGCTCAATCTCTTTATACCGCTCTGTTAACTTTACTAGTCCATACTTACCCGTACTAGCATTGTACCAGCTTTCTATTGATGGGGTTGCAGTTCCTAGCAGTACGTTTGCTTTAAACATAGTAGCAAGTACTATGGCAGCATCTCTAGCATGATATCTAGGAGCAGGGTCTTGCTGCTTATATGTGGTTTCATGCTCTTCATCAACTATTATCAATCCTAAATTATTAAAGGGTAATAAGACCGATGATCTAACCCCTAAAATAACTTGATATGGAGTACTACTAAGCTGTTTCTTCCAAATTTCCACCCGTTCAGCATCAGGGAATTTAGAATGATACACACCTAGTTTATCTCCAAAAACTCGTTTTAAGCGAGTAGTTATCTGAGTTGTCAAGGCTATTTCTGGAACTAAGTATAGCACTTGTTTGCCACTATTAATACACTCTTCAATGAGATGAATATAAACTTCTGTTTTACCACTCGACGTAACACCATACAAAAGTGTTACAGGTGTTTTAAAAAAAGAATCTGAAATTTGTCTATAAGCCTCTTGCTGATGAGGATTTAATTGATAAGCCTGATTCTCGTCAACACCCTCATCTATTAAACGACCTATTTCAACTTGATATTCCTCTAATACTCCTTTTTGATACAACGCATTTAAACTGGCATAAGCAGCATTAGCAGCATTTAGTAACTTCGATTTCAACACCTCTCTTGTGTTACCTTTTAAAAGGCCCGATAGTTCTAGATATTTCATTATAATATCTAATTGCTTAGGAGCATTAGATAAGTCCGAGAATAACTCTTCAAGTTTTTCAAGTCCTTTATATTTTTCAGTTAACCTTATACGAAGTTCTACCTTAGGCTTATAGCTTTCTACAAGCTCTTCCTTTAAAAATATAGCTCCTCGCTCTAACAGCTTATTCGCTATAGGTAGTATATTATCTATTTGAAGGGTTTTAGCAACTTTAGTCAAGTATTGACTAGGTTCTTCAGAAAGTAAATCTAATATTTTAAGTTCGTTTGCAGATAAATCAGCGTCACCTACATAATCAACGTTGAGCTCTACCCTTGTTTCACTCTCCAGTTTTAACCCCGAAGGTAAAGCAGCCTTATACACATCTCCTAAAGAGGACATATAATAACCAGCTAGCCACTCCCAAAACTTAAGCTGCAAACGAGTTACAATAGGATACTCTTCAATAATCGTCTCAATAGGCTTTACTTTATACTCTAAGGGCTTATTAGTATGAATTGAACATACTATTGCCGTATAGAATTTTTTATTACCAAAAGGTACAATAACTCTACACCCTACATCAAAACGCCCCACCATATCATCAACAACACCATAAGTAAATAACTTTGGTATTGGAAGGGGCAATATCACATCTACAAATTGTTTCATATCCACAAATACAAACTTACAGAAAAGATTGACTAAATAATACTGCTTGTTTTATAATGTTTATTAAGGGAGTTAATACCCCTACATTTTGTAAAACAAAATTAATCAATGTATATTCACAGAAAATAGCATAAAGCTTAAATTAAAAATTAGAGAACATTTAAGTACTTTTGTAAGCAAGATTATAGATTATTAAGTATGGTTCAAACTTCAAGACAAGTACAAACGCAAACACAAAAGCAAGTACAAACCTTATCACCTCAACAAATTCAAGTGGTAAGGCTTTTGAACCTTTCAACCATAGAGTTGGAAGAGAAGATTCATGCCGAAATTTTAGAAAATCCAGCTTTAGAACAAGGAAAAGAGGATAACCAATCGGAGATTAATCAAGAAGAGGAATCTATAGAGTATAATTCTTTAGAAGATTACCTTACCGAAGACGATATTCCTGACTATAAACTTAAAGAACAAAACTACTCGAAAAAAGAGGTGCCTGAAGAGATTCCTTTTTCTGAAGATACATCTTTTTATGATATACTTAAAAACCAACTTGGTGAACAAAGCCTTACAGAAACACAAGTAAAAGTAGGGGAGTATATTATTGGATCTCTAGACGACGACGGATTACTTAGAAAATCCTTAGTTAGCATTGCTGATGAGCTAGCTATATACATGGGAATAGATGTAGACCCTAATCAAGTAGAGGAGGTCTTACAAGTGATACAGCAATTTGACCCTCCTGGCGTCGGTAGTAGATCTCTACAAGAGTGCCTATTAATTCAGATTATAAGAAAGCCAAATGTTGAAACCATGGCTTTAGAGAAGAAGATTATAGAAGAGTGCTACGATGAATTTACTAAAAAACATTGGGATAAGATAGAAAAAAAACTTAATATAGACGAGCGCACATTGCAAAAAGCAATAGACGAGATTACAAAGCTAAACCCTAAGCCAGGAGCTTCGCTTGGAGAGTCCCTCCAAAAGAATCTTCAACAAATAATTCCTGACTTTATTGTTGAAACATTTGATGATAACATCTCTTTAAGCCTCAACAACAGAAATGTTCCTACTCTACAACTAAATGCAGAGTTTTCTGCTATGATTGAGGAACATACTAAAAACAGAAAAAATCAATCTAAAGAGTCTAAAGATGCAATGCTATTTCTAAAACAAAGATTAGATTCGGCACAGAACTTTATAGATGCAATAAAACAGAGGCAAAACACTTTAATGTCTACAATGCAAGCCATAATAGACCTTCAAAGACCCTTCTTTATAGATGGGGATGAAAGCAAAATCACCCCCATGATATTGAAAGATGTTGCCAATAAAACAGGGTTAGACATCTCAACTATATCTAGAGTTAGTAACAATAAGTATGTACAAACAAACTTTGGAATCTTTCCATTGAAATATTTCTTTGGAGATAGCTTTACTAATAGGGATGGTAAAGAATCATCTACTCGAAAAATAAAACTAATGCTTGAAGAGTGTGTTAATAAGGAGGATAAAAAATCGCCTTACACCGATATGCAATTAGCCAAAATATTAGCACAGAAAGGGCACCCTATTTCAAGAAGAACTGTAGCTAAATATAGGGAGCAGCTTAACATTCCAGAATCCAGACTAAGAAGATAAATGAATTTAAATAATACATTAGGATTAAAAACAGCTAAAATAGGAGCAAGGTTCATATCATATATATTTACACCTTTTTCTGTTCCTTTTTTATCGCTAGCAGTAATACTGCTATTTACACACCTGACTTTCACTTTGTCTAGGTATGACATATTTCTTGTCTTAGATATTGTTTTTAGATTTACTATTGTATTACCACTTATCAGCATTTTCTTTCTGCACAAAATAAATCACTTAAGCTTTAATAGTAAAATATCGGTATACGATAAATTAATAGGTGCATTTATGGTAAGTACTTTATGTTACTTATTCATATATATTGTTGTGAGTGAACTAGGACAAAGCCCACTTCATGCAAATTTCATCTCTATAACTAGTGTACTTTTACTTTTCTTCTTAATTCCATATAAATGGAGAAAAGAGGCTAAGGTAAAAGGTATTATAGACGAATACGATGCAATGCCACTAGATACTTTAAACAGGAGAAAACAGCGTTATATGCCTCTTATATTAACACTGGTATCATATATATTCTGTGCCATGATGATGTTTAAAAAAGCACTACCTTGGTATCTAAATGCTATAATCATAACATCAATTTTAATTTTGATTATTCATCTTTGCATTAATATAAAATGGAGAGTTAGTGAACACATGGCAGCTATAGGTGCTGTTACAGGAGGTATTATAGCACTTTCTAATGTTTTTTCTTATAATCCACTAGCAGCTATATGCGTATCAACTATCATTGCTGGACTTTTAGGCTCTGCTAGAATGATTTTACAACGACATACTGTAGGTGAAGTCCTTATAGGCTACTTCGTAGGGCTAAGTTGCTCACTTATTGCGTTAAATAATACGTTTTATCATTATATTTCTACTATATTTACATATAAATTACTATAATATTAACTTTAATGTATTGAACTATGAAATTCCCTGAAAAATTACAGTACACAAATGAACATGAGTGGGTTCGCAAAGATGGAGATGTAGCATATATTGGTATAACTGATTATGCACAAGATCAACTTGGAGATATTGTTTTCGTAGATATTTTTACAGTTGGCGAAACATTAGAAGCTAATGATGTGTTTGGTACTATTGAGGTCGTGAAAACAGTTTCGGACTTATTTATTCCTATTTCGGGAGAGATTATTGAAATGAATCCTGCTGTAGAAGATAATCCAGAACTTGTAAATGAAGACCCTTATGGAGAAGGTTGGTTAATTAAAGTAAAACCAACAAATCCTGATGATTTTAACCATCTACTAGATGCCGAAGGTTATAAAAAAATTATTAATAAGTAAATCAAGTATTTTATCATACGGAGAAAGTGCAGCTTTTCGTATAGGAAAGCTGCACTTTTATTTTTCTAAAAGTTAAACTAAATAAATTAAATTGCATTATGACACCAGTAGTTAGTATTATTATGGGGAGTACTTCTGATTTCCCTATCATGGAAAAAGCAGCACAATTCTTTAATGATATGCATATACCTTTTGAAATAAACGCTCTTTCTGCACATAGGACACCTGAGGCTGTAGAAGATTTTTCAAAAAACGCTAAAAGTAGAGGTATAAAAGTAATTATTGCTGCTGCCGGAATGGCTGCTCACTTACCTGGAGTTATAGCTGCATCAACGACACTTCCTGTTATAGGAGTGCCTATTAAGTCTACTTTAGATGGTATGGATGCCCTTTTAGCTATAGTTCAGATGCCTCCTGGAATACCTGTGGCAA
This sequence comes from Bacteroides sp., assembly GCA_030151885.1. GTDB lineage: Bacteria > Bacteroidota > Bacteroidia > Bacteroidales > Bacteroidaceae > Bacteroides_E. Next base: position 37,357 of record JASLCG010000081.1, on the reverse strand, counting down.
CTGTAGGTATTAATGGAGCATTAAATGCAGCTATACTAGCAACACAAATACTTGCATCGTCAAACCCTGATATTGAAGAATTATTTTCTAAATATAAAGAAGGTCTTAAGAAGAAAATTGTGAAAGCAAATGAAGAGCTTCGAGAGATCAAATTTGAATATAAATGTAATTAAATGGATTTATTTAACTACTCAAGAAGAGTTAGCTCAGAGACAAATATTGGAGCAACACCTCTTGGAAAAGACAACCCTATAAGAATACAGTCAATGACCAATACATTGACTACAGATACAGAAGCAAGTATTGCTCAAGTTAAAAGAATTGTAGATGCTGGTGCAGACTACGTAAGATTAACGACTCAAGGGATTAGAGAGGCTAATAACTTGATGAATATAAACATGGGATTAAGAAAAGACAACTACATGACTCCACTTGTAGCTGATGTTCATTTCAATCCAAATGTAGCAGATGTAGCAGCCCAATTTGCAGAAAAAGTAAGAGTAAACCCAGGGAATTATGTAGACCCTGCACGTCAGTTTTTAGAATTAAGCTATACAGAAGAAGAATACGCTACTGAACTGCAAAAACTACGCGATAGATTTACAAAGTTTTTAAACATATGTAAAGAAAATCATACGGCTATTAGAATAGGAGTTAACCATGGCTCATTATCAGACCGAATAATGTCTCATTATGGAGATACACCTGCAGGAATGGTAGAGTCTTGTATGGAGTTCTTACGTATCTGTAAAGAAGAAAACTTCAACGATGTAGTTATCTCTATCAAAGCCTCTAACACGGTTGTGATGGTTCAAACCATTCGTCTATTAGCTGCTACCTTAGAGAAAGAGGGAATGAACTATCCAATTCACTTAGGAGTAACAGAAGCTGGCGAAGGAGAGGACGGAAGAATTAAATCTGCTGTTGGGATTGGAGCTATGCTTTCCGATGGTATTGGAGATACAATACGTGTTTCGTTAAGCGAAGAGCCTGAAGCAGAAATTCCTGTTGCAAGAAAATTGGTTGACTACGTTTTGACTAAAAAAGACCACCAATATATTCCTGGCGTTGAATCTGATAAATTTAACTACTTCGCTCCTGAAAGAAGAGTTACTAAAGCAATAAGAAATATTGGTGGCGATAACGTCCCTGTTGTCATTGCTGATAGAATGGATGGGAAAAACAATACTAACCCTGAATTTACACCTGACTATATATATGCAGGACAAGAGCTACCAGAAAACAAAGAAGCTACAGATTATATTCTAGATGCTAATGTTTGGAAGGGAGAGCCAAATACTTGGCCAGCCTTTAACTTCCAACAATTAGAAGAACTTCAGAAAAACAATGCTGAGCTTAAGTTCTTATTCATACCCTACCTTATGTTTTCTGATGAGGTGATAGATATAATAAAAAAAGAGCCTGAGGTTGTGATTATTTCTCAATCAAACCATCAAAACAGACTGGGTGAACATAGAGCCTTAGCTCACTTATTACTCAGTGAAGGCATACAGAACCCTTTAGTCTTCTTCCAACATTACCAAGAAGATAATATAGAAAATCTACAAATTAAATCTGCGGTAGATATGGGAGCATTAATGATTGATGGTTTTTGTGATGGTATATATCTATTTAATCAAGGAGAGCTAACGCATTCCGAAGTTGATTCAACTGCATTTAGTATTCTACAGGCAGGAAGGGTAAGAACTAGTAAAACTGAATATATTTCATGTCCTGGATGTGGAAGAACTCTATTTAACCTACAAAAAACTGTAGCTAGAGTAAAACAGGCAACTAAACATCTTAAAGGCCTCAAAATTGGTGTTATGGGATGTATTGTTAATGGTCCTGGAGAAATGGCTGATGCTGATTATGGATATGTAGGCGCAGGTAAAGGACGTATAAGCCTTTATAAAAAGAAGGTTTGTATTGAGAAAAACATTCCAGAAGACCATGCTGTTGAGCGATTAATCGAGCTTATTAAAGAACATGGTGACTATATTGAAACAGAAGAGTAGTGTAACTATTTACTAGTTGCCGATATACCTCTTGTTAGTCGCCGACATGCCTGAGGTATATCGGCAACAAAGCTCACACTTGTCGGCAATGAACAAGCTGTATATAAGCATAGTAAAATCTAGTTATTAGACATAAAAAAAGGGTAATCATTGATTACCCTTTTTTATACTTAAACTAAATTAATAGTTTGTTTTAGCAATTTCAAAATAAGCTTGTGGATGTAAACAAGCTGGACATTTTTGAGGAGCTTTTTTACCTGAGTATAGGTAACCACAGTTACGGCATTGCCAAACTACTTCACCCTCTTTAGCAAACACGCTAGCATCTTTAATATTATCAATAAATTTACGATAACGCTCTTCGTGTGCTTTCTCAGCTACTACAATAGCTCTATACATTGTAGCAATTTCTTTAAAACCTTCCTCTTCTGCAATATCTGCAAATTTTGGATACATATCAGACCACTCTTCATGCTCACCAGCAGCAGCTTCTTGTAGATTCTCAAGCGTTGTACCAATAACACCAGCTGGATATGCAGCAGTAATTTCTACAGCGCCTCCCTCAAGATATTTAAACATACGTTTTGCGTGTTCTGTTTCTTGATTAGCAGTTTCTGTAAAAATTGCAGATATTTGTTCATAACCTTCTTTTTTCGCTTGCTTAGCAAAATACATATATCTCATATGAGCTTGAGATTCACCAGCGAATGATGTTAACAAATTCTTTTCTGTCTGAGTTCCTTTAACACTTTTGTTAGCCATAATTTTTAATTTTTAATTAGTTATTGAGTATCATCTTTTTTGAGTATCGTATATAACAAACGTACGAATTTTTATTTAAAAAACCAACATTGTTTTTATACGAAAAGAACAGTTAATCCAAACTATTTGTAAAATAGCATTAAATATTAGATATTATGCTACAAGAATATTTATCATTTTATTTCATTACTTTTGCATAATATTTAAAACCTATAAAGTAACATGTTTGAGTTTAAACCTAAGTTAATCTCCAGCCTAAAGGACTATTCTAGAGAGAAGTTCATTTCAGACGTAATGGCTGGTATTATTGTTGGTATTGTTGCACTACCATTAGCTATTGCCTTTGGTATTGCCAGTGGCGTATCGCCAGAAAAAGGGATTATTACTGCTATCATAGCAGGATTCATCATTTCAGTCTTCGGAGGAAGCAAAGTACAAATTGGTGGGCCTACGGGTGCATTTATTGTTATCGTTTATGGTATAATTGAGCAGTATGGCGTATCAGGACTTATCGTTGCAACGCTTATTGCTGGTTTCATGCTTATTGCCATGGGGGTATTTAAGCTAGGTACTGTCATAAAATTTATACCTTACCCAATTATTGTCGGATTTACTAGTGGTATTGCATTAACAATATTCACGACGCAAATAGGAGACACTTTTGGGCTTAACTTTGGAGGAGAAGCCGTGCCTGGCGACTTCATAAGTAAGTGGATATTATACTTCAAGCACTTTCACACCATTGACATTTGGAGCACTATTATCAGCCTTGGTAGTATATTCTTTATTATTATTACACCAAAATTTTCTAAAAAAATTCCAGGATCACTTGTTGCTATTATTCTTATGACTGTAATAGCATATCTTTTAAAAAACTACATGGGTGTAACTTCTATTTCAACTATTGGAGATAGATTCACAATCTCACCTAAATTACCAGAGATGGAAATTCCTAATATAGATTGGGAAACCTTTAAGAATCTATTGCCTGTAGCAGGGGTTATTGCTATTCTTGGCGCTATAGAGTCTTTACTATCGGCAGCTGTAGCAGATGGAGTTATTGGAGATAAGCACGATTCAAATACTGAGTTAATAGCACAAGGAGTTGCCAATGTTGTAGCACCTCTATTTGGTGGAATCCCAGCAACAGGGGCTATTGCAAGAACAATGACGAATATTAACAATGGAGGTAAAACCCCTGTTGCAGGTATTATTCATGCCATAGTTCTTCTATTAATTTTACTATTTTTAATGCCTCTTGCTCAATACATTCCTATGTCTTGTCTTGCAGGTGTGTTGATCATTGTAGCTTATAACATGAGTGAATGGAGAACATTTAAATCTCTACTTAAAAATCCTAAGGCCGATGTAATAGTGTTAATTACAACTTTCTCATTAACAGTAATTTTCGACTTAGTTATTGCTATACAAGTAGGTATTTTAATTGCTTGTCTTCTATTCATGAAAAGAGTATCAGAAACCACAAAAATATCTGTTAATACAAAAGACCTAGATGTTTTTGCAGATTTTGGCCCAGCTGTTAAAGAAGAGATTATCAAAATTCCAGAAGGAGTAGAAGTATATGAAATAGATGGACCATACTTCTTTGGTATAGCTAATAAGTTTGAAGAACAGATGGCACGTATTCAAGATCGACCCATTGTCCGAATCTTTAGAATGAGAAAAGTTCCATTTATTGATTCTACTGGTATTCATAACTTGCAGACCTTGTGTAGAACTTCTCAAAGACAAAATATTAGCATTGTTCTTTCTGGTGTAAAAGAGAGCGTACACCACACACTAGAAACTGCTGGATTCAATGATTTTATTGGCAAAGAAAACATTTGTCCTAATATTTATGAGGCAATTAAACGATCTCAAAAAATTATTGAAAGTAAAGAACAAGAAGCCTAGTCTTTTATTCTAATTCAAATAAAGGGGCTATTTACAAATTGTAAATAGCCCCTTTATTATAACTATCGTAAAAAAGCGATACGTTATTCTGCACTAAAAGAATTACGTATTGATTCTGCAATTGCAGTAAATTCTTCTGAAGATAATTTTAATTTAGGATTCGAAATAACCATGTCCGACTCCTTAGCTATAGGAATTAAATGAATATGTGCATGAGGGACTTCTAACCCCATAACAGCTACACCAACACGTTTACAAGGCACAACTTTCTGAATTGCTTTTGCAACGTGCTTAGCGAACACATGCATCTCTGCGACTTCTTTATCTTCTAAATCAAAGATATAATCTACCTCTCTTTTAGGAATTACTAATGTATGTCCTTTAGATAACGGGTTTATATCTAGAAATGCATAAAACTGGTCATTCTCAGCAATTTTATAACTAGGAATTTCTCCCTTAATAATTTTAGTAAAAATTGTAGCCATAGTATGATGTTCTTATTAAAATGATATATCTACTACTTCTAAAGTTATAACTCCTTGAGGTACTTTAATTTCTGCAATATCACCTACTTTTTTTCCTAATAGACCTTGAGCTATAGGAGTACTTACAGCTATTTTTCCTTTTTTAAGATCGGCTTCACTCTCTGAAACTATGGTATAGGTCATCTTCATACCATTTTTTACATTCTTGAGCTGCACTTTATTCAAAATCTGAACAGAGTCTGTTCCTATTTTAGTCTCATCAATGATACGTGCATCTGCAATAATCATTTTAAGATTATTAATTTTCATTTCAAGCATACCTTGTGCTTCTTTAGCAGCATCGTATTCTGCATTCTCCGATAAATCACCTTTATCTCTAGCCTCAGCAATTTGACGCGAAATTTCTGGGCGTTGTACGGTTTCAAGTTCCTTCAATTCTTGAAGTAAATCATTGTAACCTTGTTCTGACATATATGCCATATTCTATCCTCCAAATATTTTATGGTTATTATTAAATAAAAAAGAATTCCAACATTTACTCATGTTGGAACCCTGATTTAGTTATTTCTTTTCTGTTTAATTACTGTACAAAGATATACTTTATTATTCTTTGTATCAAAAAAAGTGAATGCTATTAAACATGTAACTTAGTTTATCTATCTAATCACTAGTTTATAGTAACTCTCTGATAGCTTTATCAATATCTTTAATATTTTCGCCTCTACCCACTAGTACATTATCTTTATTAATTAAAAAATAAGTAGGTACATCCGCGATGTTATACAACCTTGTATAGTTGGAATAAATACCCATTTCATCCCTTACACACACCCAAGGTAAATTATCTACGGCAATCTTCCAAAAGTGTTCATCGGCATCTAGTGAAACTTGGTATATTTCTAAGCCCTTACTACTATATTTATCGTACAAATCTCTCATATTAAAAATATGCGCTGCCGATACAGGACTCTGAAAAATATTAAAATCTAATAATACAACTTTACCCTTTAAATCTGTTAGCTTTCTAACATTACCAGATATATCTCTTAACTCTATATCAATAATTCCCGTTGTCTGGATCTTATCTTCAGGAATGCTTAGCTCGGTTTGTTTTGCCTGACGCGTATTACGCATTCCTTTAATTACAATATTGTAAATATTTTTAGCTCGGTTTGAATGAGGATATTTTTCATTAAAAGAAGTTGCTACAGCTGCAAAACAACGTAAATCATCTTTGTTATTTAAAGGATCAAACAACATATACCCATTTATTTTAGGAAACAACGCATAGTACGCAGCAGTTGTATTTGGTGCCGAAAGAATATAGTTTTTCTTTATATTTTCTTTGTAGTCATTATACAGTTGTATAATATTTTGCTGTAAAGATTTATTAGAAATTTTTCCATTATAAGACTCTTCTAAAAGTTTGTCAACTTCTCGCTGTAATTTGACTTGAAGAGCCACTATTTCTTTTATTTTTTGTACATTTTCTGAACCAATAACTTCGTAATCACTTCCAAACTTCTCTGCCGTAGAGTTTATTGTAACAGTCTCTGTCGAATCAATAGATAGGTTAACAACTTTATTGTCTAATTTAAGTCTGTAAAACTCTGGAGCTTCAGGTGCCACTTCTTTAAAAGAATAATTGCCTTTATCTGTCAATTTAATTGAGTCTAGCGAGATAGTTCCTTGAAGTTTAGAGGCTTCTAGATATAACATTTTATCAGCTGCATTAAGGATAGTTCCTTCAACTTTAAAAACATTTTGTTTATTTGAGCAAGCAACTATTGCTAGTAAACAGATTGAAGATATTAATATACGTTTCATACTTGTGTGTTAATCATTTTGTGCAAATATAAGTCTTTTCAACCTTACTCAAAGCTTTTTTAAAAACAAGTTCATGAAAAGTATTGAAGCTACAAGAGTTATAATTGTTTTTTTTAACTCATTAACATCAGATTACATATAATATTTATGTATCTTTGCAAGAATTTAGATGAAAAGAAATAGAAAAAACAATTTTTATGATTAACCCAATTGTTAAGACAATCGAGCTTGCAGATGGAAGAACCATCACACTCGAAACGGGAAAGCTTGCAAAACAGGCTGATGGAGCCGTTATGCTTCGCATGGGAAACACCATGATGCTTGCCACTGTTTGTGCAGCAAAAGATGCCGTTCCCGGAACAGACTTTATGCCTTTACAAGTAGAGTATAAAGAGAAATTCTCTGCATTTGGTCGCTTTCCAGGAGGCTTTACAAGAAGAGAAGGTAGAGCTTCTGACTACGAAATTTTAACTTGCCGTTTAGTTGACCGTGCATTACGTCCACTATTCCCTGATGATTACCATGCAGAAGTTTATGTAAACATAATTCTTTTCTCTGCAGATGGTGTAGATATACCTGATGCTCTTGCTGGACTTGCTGCATCAGCAGCTCTTTCAGTTTCTGACATTCCTTTCAATGGTCCTATCTCTGAAGCTCGTGTAGCTCGTATAGATGGCGAATTTGTAATCAACCCAACTTTTGAACAGCTAGATAAAGCTGACATGGATATTATGGTAGGTGCTACTTACGAAAATATCATGATGGTTGAAGGTGAGATGGAAGAGGTTTCTGAAGCTGAATTACTAGAAGCTATGAAAGTTGCTCATGAAGCAATTAAGATTCAATGTAAAGCACAAATGGAACTAGCTGAAGAAGTAGGCTCTACTGTAAAAAGAGAGTATTGTCATGAAGAAAATGACGAGGAACTTCGCAATGCTGTTCATGCTGCATGCTACGATAAAGCTTATGCTGTTGCTGCTTCTGGAAATACCAATAAGCACGAAAGAGGAGAAGCTTTTGAAGCTATAAAAGAAGAATTCAAAGCTCAATATACAGAAGAAGAGTTAGAAGAAAAAGGTGCACTTATTAACAAGTACTACCACGATGTTGAAAAAGAAGCTATGCGTCGTTGTATTCTTGATGAAGGAAAACGTTTAGACGGACGTTGCACTACAGAAGTTCGCCCTATATGGAGCGAGATTGACTACCTTCCTGGAACTCATGGATCGGCTGTATTTACTCGTGGAGAGACTCAAGCTTTATGTACTGTAACATTAGGTACTAAGAATGACGAAAAAATCATTGACGACGTACTAGACCACGGTAGAGAACGTTTTCTTCTACATTATAACTTCCCTCCATTCTCAACAGGTGAAGCTAGACCTCAAAGAGGTGTTGGCCGTAGAGAAGTTGGTCACGGTAACCTTGCACACCGTGCACTAAAAAGAATGATTCCTGCTGACTGTCCTTACGTTGTACGCGTTGTTTCTGATATATTAGAATCAAACGGTTCTTCATCAATGGCTACAGTTTGTGGTGGAACTCTATCTTTAATGGATGCAGGTGTACAAATCAAGAAGCCAGTATCAGGTATTGCTATGGGGTTAATCAAAAATGCTGGTGAAGATAAATATGCTGTTCTTTCTGACATCTTAGGTGATGAAGACCACTTAGGAGATATGGACTTTAAAGTAACTGGTACTAAAGATGGTATTACAGCTACACAAATGGACATTAAGGTAGATGGACTATCTTTCGAAATTTTAGAAAAAGCGCTTAATCAAGCTAAAGAAGGACGTATGCATATTCTAGATAAAATCCTAGAAACTATTGATGCTCCTCGCGAAGATCTTAAACCACATGCTCCTCGTATTCACAAAATGATTATTCCTAAAGAATTCATTGGTGCTATTATCGGACCTGGTGGTAAGATTATTCAAAATATGCAAGAAGAGACAGGTGCTACTATCTCTATTGAAGAAAATGAAGAAGGTAAAGGTGTTATCGAAATCTCTGCAACTAATAAAGATGCTATCGATCACGCACTACGTATGATTAATGCTATTGTTGCTATTCCTGAAGTAGGAGAAGTATACAAAGGTAAAGTACGTTCAATAATGCCTTATGGAGCTTTCGTTGAATTCCTTCCAGGAAAAGATGGTCTGCTACACATCTCTGAAATTGAATGGAGAAGATTAGAAAAAGTAGAAGATGCTGGTATAAGTGAAGGTGATGAGATCGAAGTTAAGCTAATTGATGTTGATGCTAGATCTGGTAAATTTAAGCTTTCAAGAAAAGTTTTATTACCTCGCCCTGAAAAGACAGAAAAATAATTAGAGCAGTCTAATTATTGCTATATATAAAAATAGGCTAGTGAAGTTTTCACTAGCCTATTTTTATGTCTAAACTTAAAGTTACTTATACTCTTGAATAGGTAACTCTCCTGTTAAAGCTCCAAATGCATTTTCAGCTAACGCAAATAACTCATCCTCTCCTGGATAGATATATACAGGTCCTATAAAGTCTATTCTACGCTTTAACTTTGACATTACATACCCAGAGTGTGCAATTCCTCCTGTTAATAGTATTGCGTCAACGTATCCCCTTAAAACAGTGCTTGCAGCTCCTACAGATTTCGCTATATTATAAATCATAGCATCTAATATCAATTCTGCCTTTTGATCACCATTCTCAATACGCTCTACAATTTCCTGAACATTCGTTGTTCCCAAATGAGCCATCAAGCCTGCATGTCCAGAGATTCTCTTTTTCAACTCATCTCTTGTGAACTGTCCACTAAAACATAAGTCAATAAGTTGTCCAGATGGTAATGTGCCTGCCCTCTCTGGCGAGAAAGGACCATCTCCATCTAAACCATTATTTACATCTATAATTCGCCCGTTTTTATGTACGCCTATGGTAATGCCTCCACCTAAATGACAAACAATTAGATTCATTTTAGCATAATCTCTGTTTTTTTCTTTGGCAAATCTTCTTGCAACTGCACGCTGATTTAAAGCGTGAAATGCTGCTACACGAGGTATTAGTGGCGAACCTGTTATTTTAGCTACTGGTTCCATTTCGTCTATTACTACAGGATCTGCAATAAAAGCTTGACAATTTGGGATAAGCCCAGCTAATTCTGCAGCCAACATACACCCTAAATTGCAAGCGTGTACTCTAATGGCATTTGATATATCCTTTATCATAACATCATTAACGGCATATACTCCTCCAACCAAAGGCTTTAATAAACCTCCTCGACCAATAACTGCATCAAAGACTAAAGGTATATTATTTTCTTTCAATTTTTGAAGAATAATATCTCTTCGAAACTCATACTGATCTATTATTTTAGAATATACAGCAAGCTCTGTGCTATTGTGTTTTATATTTTCTACAAAAATCGGACTTATATCTTCATAGACAGCTATTTTTGTAGATGTAGAACCTGGATTTATTGCTAAAATTTTCATTTTTTTCAATTTAAACCTTGTACCATTAAGCAAGCCATAGCTATGCTATTAAACTTAGTTTTACTTGAGTCACTTCTAGAAGTAGTCACTACTGGACACTGTGTGCCTAAAAGAACTCCTGCCATCTCTGCCTTAGCAAAGAGCACTAACGCCTTGTAAAATATATTAGCTGACTCAATATTAGGTAATAATAAAGCATCTGCATTACCTTGTATAGGTGAAGCAATACCCTTTAAGTCTGCACAACTAAAATCACAAGCTGTACTTAAATCTAAAGGGCCATCAATAAGGGCATCACTAAACTCCCCATCAATAGCCATTTTTTTTAAAGTAACTGCTTCTGTACTATTAGGAAATCTTTCATTTACTTTTTCAGTAAAATGAATTAACCCTATTTTAGGCTTAACAATACCAAACTTATGACAAGTATGAATCATATAATTCAAAATTGCTTGCTTATGCTCAATGGTAGGGTAAGGTATTACAGCAGCATCCGAAAAAAAGAGAAGTTTATTGTAAGATGGTATATCTGCTATAGCTAAGTGAGATAAAACGGTTCCTGCAGGCAATAAGCCCGACTCTTTATTAAGAATCACTTTTAATAAGTTATCTGTGTTAATAAGTCCCTTCATTATTACATCTGCTTTTTCTTCATGAATAAGCAGAACTGCCTCTTTAGCAGCTTCATCAGGGTTATTAACATCTATATATTGAACCGATTCTGGAAATTCTTTAAATATTGGATAGTTCTCAACTTCTGCTTTTGGACCAACCATTACTACATCAATAAACTGATGTTTAATGGCAGCACTTATAGCTTCCTCTGAGTGAGAATCAATACCATATACAACTGCAACTCGTGTCTTACGACCATTTTTTTTAAGTTGCTCAACTAATGTTCTAAAGTTATTTATGACTGTCATATAACGTATTTTGAACAAATATGTAAAAAAATGTTGAATAATTTCGACTTATAAGAGTTTATTCATGATTTTAATTTTTGTACGTCTTATTATTTCTCTTTGATCAAAAAAATACTAGTAAAACAATACTATTATTCATTTTTGATACAAAAAATAGTACTTTTGATAGTGTAATCTAAAAACCTTTAATGTGCCTAAATACACTACTATACCTGCTTATCTCAAAAAGGGTGATCGCGTATTAATTATCTCACCTTCAAGTAAAATTGATAAAAAAATAATATCAGGCATGCGAGAAAGACTTAAACGTTGGGGATTAATACCAATAGTAGGTAAGCACGCCACAGCAAAGTCTGGTACTTTTGCAGGCACAATTAAGCAACGATTAACAGACTTACAGTTTGGATTAGATAACAAGAAAATAAAAGCTATTTTCTGCTCTAGAGGAGGCTTTGGAGCAATACAGCTACTAGATTATATTGACCTAAGAAAGTTTTTAAAGCATCCTAAATGGGTAATAGGCTATAGCGATATAACAGCTCTACATAGTTTAGTAACTAACTCCGGAATAGCATCACTTCATGCACCAATGGCACGACAATTTGCCCTCTCTTCGGAGTATGATCTTAGCATAGAATTCACGAAAAAAATACTATTCGGAGATAGTACACATTATATTATTCCAAGTCATAAGTACAACCACAAAGGGGTAGCTAAAGGTATATTAGTTGGTGGCAATCTAACAGTTATACAAAGCCTGTTGGCTACTGAGTATATTATTAAATCTGAAAATATTATTCTTTTTATAGAAGACACCAACATATCTGCAAACCAAGTTGAAAGGTTGTTGTTTAGTATATTACATCATAGTAGCCTCAGCACTATAAAGGCTATAATTATAGGGGAATTCTGCTTTGACTACCCTGTAGAGGGAGATTTTTGTAAAATAAACGAAAGAATTCAACAACTCGTAAAGGATTTAAAAATTCCTATCGTCTACAATTTCCCAGTGGGTCATGGACAATTCAATTATCCACTTATATGTGGTATCCAAGCAGAAATTACAGTCAAGAAAGGGCGTGTAGATCTTATTTTTTAGATAAAGCAACTCTCTCATTACTCTATTTATATGAAATTCTGTAACTTTGCTTTTAAAATAAATATAATATGAAAAAAATTATATACAGCGTAATGCTTTTCTTAACAATATGTAGTGTAACAGCTTGTGGAAGCAACAAAAATAATAAGGCCTCTAAATCGGCCAACGAAATAGAAGTTAAGTCTATAGATATTCCTACTTTCAGTGCAGATAGTGCATATCAATATGTGGCAGATCAGGTTAACTTTGGACCAAGAATTCCAAATTCAAAAGCACATGAAGATTGTGCACTATATTTAGAAAACAAATTAAACTCTTTTGGAGCAAAAGTATATACACAAAAGTTTGATGCAATAGGATATGATGGAAAGATATTAAAATCAACAAATATCATTGGAGCATATAAACCCGAACTTAAAAAAAGAATAGCATTATTTGCTCACTGGGATTCTAGACCTTGGGCTGATAATGATAGGGATAAAAAAAATATTAACACACCAATATTAGGAGCTAATGATGGAGCTAGTGGGGTAGGCGTACTACTAGAAATTGCACGAAATATAAACATTAACCAACCAGCACTAGGTATAGATATTATTCTGTTTGATGCTGAAGACTATGGTGCTCCTCAACATTATAAAGGTGAACATAAAGAGGAGCAGTGGTGTTTAGGTTCTCAGTATTGGTCTAGATTTCCCCATGTAAGTAATTACAGAGCTAGATTTGGAATATTACTAGATATGGTAGGAGAAAAGGATGCAACATTTTACTATGAAGCTTATTCTAAACATTATGCAAAAAACATTTTAGAAAAAGTATGGAATCAAGCAACTGCTCTTGGATATGGGCAGTATTTTATAAAAAGAGATGGTGGTGGGGTTATTGATGACCATTTATTTATAAACTCCATAGCAAATATTAAGACCATTGATATAATACCTTTTTATCCTAAAAATAATGATTCTAGTTTTGGTTCTCATTGGCATACTGTAAATGACAATATGAGTATTATAGATAAAGCTACACTAAAAGCTGTAGGGCAAACAGTTACAGCAGTAATATATAATGAACAATAATTTAAGTTATGACTATAGATAATTTACAACAAGAGGTTATTGATGAATTCAACGACTTCGATGATTGGATGGATAAATACCAACTTTTAATTGACCTTGGTAATGATCAAGAGGAACTCGATCCTAAGTATAAAACAGAGCAAAACCTAATTGTTGGATGCCAAAGTAGAGTTTGGCTACATGCTGAACTAATTGATGGAAAAGTCATTTTTCAGGCAGAAAGTGATGCTCTTATTGTAAAAGGTATTATTTCTCTACTTATAAGGGTATTATCTAACCACACTCCTGATGAAATATTAGCTTCAGACCTGCACTTTATTGACACCATAGGTCTAAAAGAACACTTATCACCAACTCGTAGTAATGGTTTACTAGCGATGGTAAAACAGATGAGAATTTATGCTTTAGCATTCAAAGCAAAGCTTGAAGCTTAACTCATATATAATGTAAAAAGGTTTGACTGTTAATAGTCAAACCTTTTTTTATATTTTACATTTCTTGTTAGTCTATAACTGATCAAGATAAACAGTAAAGCAACTACAATAAAACCAATCCAAAAGAGGGGAGACTCGTGGTGAGTCATAATGTTATCTGAAAAGGCAGATTCACTTTTTAGCCTAAAAACATAAAAACCATTATTACAGATATGTAACACGATAGATGGCAACAAACTTTTACTTAAATAGTATATCCAACCAAACACAATTCCTAATAAAGTTGCTCCTAGAATCTGAACAGGTTGAACATGTAAGACTCCAAATAAAAACCCCGATAAGATAATCGCCCATACAGGTTTTGTTTCCGAAAGCAAAGCTGATATACAAACCTTTCTAAAAACAATTTCTTCTACTATAGGAATCAGTACGACAACAGGTAAAACACCTACCCAACCTGTTGCTAAAAGTTTCTTGCTTAACTCTACGGCTTGGCTGTAATCTTCTTTAAAAAAAGAAAGAATAAAGCTATTAAGTAGTATTCCTAAAAAGCCAAGACACATTGATAAAATAAATACTGATGGAGTTATTCCTTTTTTTGATAAAGAAATTCCTTTCAAAGGATTCCAGAAATATAAAATTATCAGAGTCAACACAGAACTTACTAATGTAGAGACATTTATCGCATGGTTTTTTAGCATTTCAGAACTCAATGTTTCGTCAGCAAACACCTTACTTATTTGATCTGGATAAAGTTCAAAAACACTTAATACTGAAGATAAAGTTATAAACTTCACTATTAAAAACACAAAAATCACCTTTATTATTATCCCTATTGATCTCATATTACTTACAGTTACAGTTATAGTTTTCTCCAATCATTCCTCTAACATTTTTCTCATCAGCATGCAACTGTTCTACCAATTTATCAATAGATTCAAATCTAACCTCAGCTCTTAATCTATCTAAAAATATCAATCGTATTTTTTCCCTATATATGTCTCTATTAAAATCTAAAATATTAACCTCAATACTTCTATTACATCCATTATTTATGGTGGGTCTATGACCTATATTTAGCATACCCCAGTAACATTTTGGATCTCCATCTATTTTTACTTTGACAGCATATACACCATTTTTAGGAACCATCTTGTCTCCATTTAGCACTTGAATATTAGCTGTAGGAAAGCCTATTGTTCTACCTAATTGTTTCCCATGAATAACAGTTCCATTTAAGAAATAAGAATAACCTAAATAGGAGTTAACCAAAGATATATCTCCTTCAGTAATAGCAGATCTTACTAAAGAAGAACTTATTGCTTCTGTATTCTCTCTAGTCAATGCCTTTGCTTTTAACACTTCAATTCCCAATTCCTTACCGTAATCAACATATTGATCAAAACCATCAGCTCGGTTATGTCCAAAGCGGTGATCATATCCTATAACTAACACTTTTACATTAAATCTATCTCTCAATATAAGCCTCATGAAATCTTTTGCTGAATATTGAGATAACTCTTTTGAAAAGTTCAACAAGAAACAATAATCAATTCGAGTCTCTTCAATTAACTCTAATTTCTCATCGCAAAGAGTTATATGATCAATGTGTCTATTAGGATTGATTACTTTACTAGGATGTAATGGAAAAGTTATTACTGCAGATTTTAACCCTCTACTTTCAGCTTCTTCTTTAACTTGATTTATTAAAAATTTATGTCCTAAGTGGACACCATCAAAGAAGCCAATAGCTGCAACACTAGGTTTCAGTTTTATATTTGTATTTTCTTCTATTACTTGCATAAATTAAAATCTTTATCAAACAGATTAACCCAGCTACTACTATTTGTAGATGGCTTAAAGGTTTTAAAGCCCATTCTATCTGCGACAGTTGTATTTTCTAGCTTATCATCAATAAATAGCACTTTATTGGCATCTAATTTTTCTTGGTCAATTACATATTGAAAAATAGAAGTGGACGGCTTACTTAAGTGAAGTTTATAGGATAAAAACAGATTTTGAAATAAGTTATTAATATTAACTGCATATTTACTTTTAAAGTACTGAACAATAAAATTCCAATGTATATTATTCGTATTACTTAACAAGTAAACAATATATTTATTAGTTAGTTCTTTAAGACATTCTAATTTTATAGGGTCAACACCTATCAATGTACTATTCCATATATTGTCTATCTCTAAATCTGATAGGTCGGCAGCCAGATAGCCTCTTAGATGATCTCTGAATTCGTTATCGGAGAATAGTCCTAACTCATAGTGCTGAAATAACATAACGAATTGTTCCTCTTTAAAAACATCATAGCTACAGCAAATACCTTTTTCAGATAATGCCTTTATCGAAAGAGAAAAGTCTATATCAAAAATTACTCCTCCTAAATCAAATATGATGTACTCTGTATCTCTACCCATTTACTATAATGTTATAAGCCCATGTTGTTTGCAAAAATACAATTTATATTGAGGTTAAAAGAATATAGTAATTCAATATACATTGTATTAGGTCATATTCAATAAAAATAGATATATTTATGTTATAGTTAATAAGGGGAGAATCCCTACAATAATATTAAATTTTTATATGTTATGAAAAAGTACATTTGTGTAGTATGTGAATATGTGTATGATCCTGCATTAGGAGATCCAGATGGAGGCATTGAGCCAGGAACTTCTTTCGAAGATATTCCTGACGATTGGGTTTGCCCAGAGTGTGGTGTTGGCAAAGATGACTTTGAACCTTATGAAGATTAATAAAAAAAGAGTTTCCAATTGGAAACTCTTTTTTGTTATTCATCATGCTATTTATACAGATTTTTTATCTCTTAAGTCGCTACTAGCCTCAACTACGTTCATGACATAATCTCCTAGTTTTTCGCATTCTCCGATTAAGTCCATGTAATAAACACCTATTTGATAATCATACTCTTTGTTATTTACATCAAGAATATTTTGATTTTTCAACTGATTTCTATAGTTGTTTATTTCATTTTCAATGTTGTAAGACTTACTAATGTCTGCTGTCGAGTAGTGATCTCCTCTTTCTAATACAACTATCATTTGCGTGATAGCATCGTTAGTAAGTTTCATCATAAAGTGGATGTGATCATATTGCTTCTCTGTAAACTCTTCTCCAGATTGACGCTTTCTATTTATTGTTCTAGCTAAATTATAACAGCTATCTCCAATACTTTCAATTTCAGTAACCTCACGAAGCATTATTCTTATCTTAAGTTTACTTTCAGAACTTAATCGTCCTTCAGAAACTTTATTCAAATAGTTAGCTATTTCTAGCTCCATATTATCACTGATATTTTCATACTTTTCAATCCTGCTATACAACTTATTAAAGTCATCATCATCGTCTGTATGAAGAAGTTCTTGTACCATACCATACATACGATGTGTTCTTTCCGAGAACAGGTGTATTTCTTTATGGGCCTGTAAAATAGACAGCTCTGAAGTTGAAAGCATACCTCCAGTAATATAGCGTAAACGTGGCTCTTCACTTTCATCTTCTTTAGTTCTAATACATAAGCAAACTGTTTTTTCAATAAGCTTAACAAACCATATAAGTAGCAATACATTACAGATGTTAAATATAGTATGGAAAGCAGATAGCTTATAAGATATCGCAGTCTCTTCACTTACATTTGCAGACATAAAGAAACTCGAAACCCAATCTACAAGTTCCATAAAAGGATAGAATATAGCAAGTACCCAAATTACACCAAATACGTTAAAAACGAAGTGGGCAAATGCGGCTCGCTTAGCTTGAGTATTCGCTGTGAGGGCTGCTAAGTTTGCAGTAATAGTGGTACCTATGTTTTCACCTAATACCAACGCTGCTCCAAGTTCTAAAGGAATCCACCCATTGGCACACATCACTAAAGTAATGGCCATAGTCGCTGCAGAAGCTTGGACAACAACAGTTACAATTGTACCTATAAATAAGAAAAGTAATATAGAAAAAAATCCCATATCTGTATAGTTCTGTACGAACGCCAGCATATCGGGATTTGCTTCCAAATCTGGTGCATTGTTTTTAAGGCTAGTTAAACCCATAAATAAAAATGCAAAACCAAATAAAAATTCACCTACATATTTGCGATTACTTTTTCCTGAGAAAATTAGAGGTAAGGCGACAGCCAATATAGGTAGTGCAAAAGCATTTACATCTACACTAAATCCCCCAATAGACATCAACCAGGCCGTGACTGTAGTACCAATATTGGCACCCATTATCACACTAATTGATTCAGCTAAGGTTAGCAGACCAGCATTTACGAAACTCACAACCATAACGGTTGTTGCAGAAGAAGATTGTATTAAGGCTGTAATCAGCACTCCTGTTAATACACCTGTTACTCGATTTGTTGTCATCGCAGTAAGAATACTTCTTAACCTATCTCCTGCGAATTTCTGCAGACCTTCACTCATTATCTTCATCCCATAAAGGAAGAGCCCAAGCGAACCAATCAGCTGTAATAAATCACTAAATGAATACTCCATCTATAATTATCTATTGATCAAATTTGTTGCTAATTATGCAATATTTCTCTATTTTGCTCCCATAGTAAACATCAAAAAATAGAGTCTATGCAGCAAACGGTACAAATATATTGTAAAAATAACAATATCTATAAAGAATTCCCTATTGGTTCTACACTTTTAGAAATTTCTAAAGGTTTTGACCTAAAAAATGAATTCGATATAATAAGCGCTAAAGTTAATAATAAGACAGAAGGATTAAAATTTAGAGTATATAATAATAAAGATGTTGAGTTTCTTGATGCTAGAGATCCATCAGCAATGCGTACTTATGTTCGCTCACTCTGCTTTATTCTCTATAAGGCAATGCGAGATTTATACCCTAACAGCACACTCAAAGTTGAACACCCTGTCTCTAAAGGATATTTCTGTAACCTTAATATAGGACATGATATAACAATTGAAGACATTCAAGCTATCAAGAAAAGGATGCTAGAACTTATTGAGAGTGATTTAAAGTTTCATAGAATTCAATGCCAAACTAGTAAAGCGATAGAAATATTTAAAAAAGAGGAGATGCTTGATAAAGTAAAATTATTAGAAACATCTGGATCCCTTTATACATATTATTATGACCTAGATGGTACTATAGATTATTACTATGGTAATTTAGTACCTTCTACAAGCTTTATTAAAGTATTTGATATTATAAAATACTATGATGGGGTTCTTCTTCGCATTCCCAATAAATATAACCCTAGTGAAGTTGATGACTTAATTAAGCAAGAAAAAATGTTTGATGTATTCAAACAACAAGTTGAGTGGAATAAAATTATGCGTGTAAGAACTGTTGGTGATATTAACATAGCATATGAGAATGGACATGCTACAGATATTATCAATATTGCAGAAGCATTACAAGAAAAGAAGATTGTAAAAATAGCTGAAGATATTCACAACAAAGGGAATAATAAAGATACTAAAGTCAAAATTATATTAATTTCAGGACCCTCTTCATCTGGAAAGACAACATTTAGTAAAAGACTATCTATACAACTAATGACTAATGGAATTAGACCCGTTTCAATTTCTCTAGATGATTATTTTGTAGAAAGAGTAGATACACCAAAAGATAGTAATGGTGATTATGATTATGAGTCTCTGTATGCTCTTGACTTGAAACTCTTCGAAACACATTTACAAGCTCTGCTTAGAGGTGAAGAAGTTAGTTTACCTACCTATAATTTCGAACTGGGAGTAAAAGAGTATAAGGGCAAGAAACTTAAGTTAGATAAAGATACTGTTTTAATCTTAGAAGGGATTCACGCTTTAAATCCTGAGCTAACCCCTCATATCCCAAGAGATAGCAAGTATATGGTTTATGTATCGGCACTTACTACTATTGCACTAGATAGCCATAACTGGATTCCCACTACTGACAACAGACTGTTGAGACGTATTATAAGAGATTATAAATACCGTGGATACTCTGCAGAAGATACTATTAATAGATGGAAAAGTGTTAGAGAAGGAGAAGATAAGTGGATTTTTCCATTCCAAGAAAATGCTGATGCTATGTTTAACTCTGCACTACTATTTGAGTTAGCAGCAATACGGAAATACGCTATTCCTATTCTTTCAGAAGTTCCAAGAAATAGTGAAGCTTTCTCCGAGGCGTATAGACTATCAAAGTTCCTACAGTTCTTCAAATCTATTCCAGATGAGGTTATACCTCCAACATCTCTATTAAGAGAGTTTTTAGGTGGCAGTAGTTTTAAATATTAATTCAATAAAAAAAGTCCGAAGTAAAAATTTACTTCGGACTTTTTTATCTATTATAACTTATTAAAAAGCTTTTTTTCTAGTCTCTTCCACCTCAGCTACTGTGATTGGAACATGTTTAGTACCCATACGACGAGATCCTGTTTCGGTAATAACATAATCTTCTTCATTACGAATACCTCCAAAGTCTTTATAAGTTTCCAATACGTCGTAATTAATAAAATCGGTAAACTTATTTTGAGATCTCCACAAATCTATTAACTCTGGTATAAAATATATACCAGGCTCAATTGTAAATACAAATCCAGGTTCTAGTTCACGAGATAGACGTAGTGATTTTCTACCAAACTGAGTGCTTTTCTTACGTCCATTATACCCCACAAGCTCTTCTCCAAAATTCTCCATATCATGAACATCTAAGCCCATCATATGACCTAAACCGTGTGGATAGAACATTGCATGAGCCCCTTCATGTACAGCATCTTCTGCATTTCCTTTCATTAAGTTTAACTCTTTCAGCCCCTCTACCATAACTTTAGCAGATAGATCATAAACATCTTCATAATGAGCACCTGGTTTTAAAGCTTTAACAGCCTCAAAATGCATAATATTTTGAATCTCATAAACAGCTTTTTGGCGAGGAGTAAATGTCCTATCAACAGGTATTGTAGAAGACATATCTCCAGCATAGCCCATTTCAGTCTCTGCACCAGCATCAATTAAAAACAATTGGCCAGATTTAGCTACATTACCATGGTAATGGTTGTGTAAAGTTTGACCATTTACTGTTGCAATTGTAGCAAACGATAAATCTGCTCCTTGAGAGAATGCTACAGCCTCCATAGCGGCTACTACTTCATGCTCTTTCATCCCAGGACGTAGCACTTCCATAGCTTTAATATGCATTTCTGCTGTAATATCACAAGCTTTATCAATTTCAGCTAGCTCTTCGGCTGTTTTATGATTTCTTTGATTTGCAATAGCAGCCATGAATTTAAGAGACCCCTCTTGCTCATTAGGCATTAAGCCTAATAGGCTCATAAGTTTCAACTTGTGTTCTGGTCTATATGGTGGTAAGAAGTGAATTTCGCGTCCTTTCTTTTTAGCCTGATCCAAATAACCTTTTAGATCTGCCATAGGCATATTAAGAGCTATTCCAACACGCTCACTTTTCTCCTTTAATGTTGGTTGAACACCCATCCACACAATATCATCAATAGTAAGCTCATTACCAAAGATGATTTCTTTATCAGCATCAACATCTATTATTGCTGCTAAACCTGCGAATGATAAACCAAAATAATATAAGAAAGATGAATCTTGACGATATCTAAAATTGCTATCGGCATAATTCAAAGCCAACTCATCGTTTCCTAAAAATAGATAGACACCACTACCCAATGCTTTTTTCAATTGGGTTCTTCGTTGTATATATGTCTCTTTTTTAAACATAGCTATATTGTTTTTACATTCTATCAGGAACTTCTATTCCTAGTAATTCCATTCCATTTTTAATAGTTTCACCAACTGCTTTAGATAAAACTAAACGGAACTGTTTTTTCTTTTGATCTTCTTCTTTTAGAATTGAGAAGTCATGATAGAATTGATTGTATTCTTTTACTAATTCATATACATAGTTAGCAATTCCAGATGGACTATAATCTATACCAGCTTGTCTTACAACTTCTGCAAACTCTGAAATTTGCTGGATTAAGCCTCTCTCCTTTTCTGAAATTTCTAATGAATCATCCAAAGTTTCTGGCAGGATAATTTTTGCTTCTACAGCCTTACGCAATACAGATTGAATTCGTGCATATGTGTATTGTATAAACGGTCCAGTATTACCATTAAAGTCAATAGACTCTTTTGGATTAAATGTCATATTCTTACGTGCATCTACCTTTAAGATAAAGTATTTTAAAGCACCTAGCCCTACAATTCTAGCAATATTATTTGCCTCTTCATCAGAACAGTTATCTAATTTGCCTAATTCTGCAGAAGTTTCTTTAGCTGTATCAATCATCTCTTGCATCAAATCATCTGCATCTACGACTGTACCCTCTCTTGATTTCATTTTACCCTCAGGTAACTCTACCATACCATACGAGAAGTGAACCAAATCTTTACCCCACTCAAAACCTAGTTTATCCAATAATATAGATAACACTTGAAAGTGATAATTTTGTTCATTACCTACTACATAAATCATTTTATTAATAGGGAAATCAGCAAAACGCATTTTTGCAGTACCTATGTCTTGAGTCATGTACACAGAAGTACCATCAGAACGAAGAAGAATTTTTTGATCAAGTCCTTCACTTGTTAAATCAGCCCAAACAGATCCATCTTCTTTTTTAAGGAAGACTCCCTTTTCAAGACCTTCAATTACTTTATCTTTACCTTCTAAGTAAGTATCTGATTCATAATATATCTTATCGAATCCAACACCTAGTTGTGCATAAGTTTCGTCAAAACCTTTATATACCCAACCATTCATTTTACTCCATAGTTCGCGTACTTCAGGATCGTTAGCCTCCCACTTTACAAGCATCTCACGAGCCTCTTTCATCAGTGTTGAAGCTGCTTCGGCCTCATCACTACTCATTCCTTTAGCTTGTAGTTCTTTGAGCTCTTGCTTATAATGTTTGTCAAACTCAACATAGTAATCTCCTACAAGGTGATCTCCTTTTTTACCAGAAGATTCAGGTGTTTCTCCATTACCAAACTTCTGCCATGCAAGCATCGATTTACAAATATGAATACCACGATCATTTACGATATTGGTTTTCACCACCTTATAACCATTAGCAGCCATAATTTTAGAAAGAGAGTAACCTAGTAGGTTATTTCTTACGTGCCCTAAATGAAGAGGTTTGTTTGTATTTGGTGAAGAATACTCAATCATGACTAAATCAGAATCTTCTGTCGCTGTTTTAATCCCAAACTTATCATCTTTATGAATATCGTTTAAAAGATCAATCCAGCATGAAGCATCAATAGTAATATTCAAGAAACCTTTAATCACATTGAATTGACGTACAATCTTTTCATTAGATTGTAAATATTCGCCTAATTCAGTAGCTGTAATCTCTGGTGATTTTCTAGACACACGCAAAAATGGGAATACCACAACTGTTAAATGACCTTCAAATTCTTTTTTAGTTTTTTGAAGTTGTACTTGAGCAGCAGGGATATCAGCACCATAAAGATCTTTAAGGCCTTTTACTACCGCTTCAATAAGTTTTTCTTCTATACTCATATTATGTATTATTATTCTTTTTTGCAAAGATATAAAAAAGCCTTATCCTTACTTTAAGATTTTCACATCTTTAATGGAATAGTAGATAGCTTTTAATTACAATATAGAATTTTTATGCGTAGCACAACCATTCTATAACAGATATATAACAAAAACAGTAGCAATACCAGATAAGTATTGATGTATATTGAATAAACACTACTAAAAAAGGTTTATTCTTTCATCTATAATTATAGAGATTGCTAAGAGTACAAAATTTATTCTTATTTTTGCCCATAAATTTAATTGAAACAATATATTATGAACAATATGCCCCCTGTAACAAAGAACTTGATTATAGTAAATTTATTAATGTTCTTTGCAACCTTTGTAGCTAGTACCTACAATATTGATTTAAATAAATTTTTAGGATTACACTTTTTCTTAAGTGATAATTTTAATGCAGCACAGCTATTCACATATATGTTTATGCATGGCAATATAAGCCATCTATTCTTTAATATGTTTGCTTTCTGGATGTTTGGTAGAATCTTAGAAAACTTTTGGGGTCCAAAAAAATTCTTAATATTCTTTTTAGCTTGTGGAATTGGATCAGGAATAGTTCAAGAAATTGTACAATATATCTATATCAATTCAGACCTTAATGCTATTTATCAAGAACTTGGCACTGCAGGCTTGTTAAAATACGAGCAACTGTTATACAATAATGCAGCATACACTGTAGGAGCATCAGGAGCTGTATATGGAATATTATTAGCTTTTGGTATGACCTTCCCTAATGAAAAATTATTCATTATACCTTTCCCTTTTCCTATCAAAGCTAAATTTTTCGTTATAGGATACGCCGTTTTAGAGCTTATCTTAGGACTGAAAAACAACCCTGCTGATAATACAGCACACTTTGCCCACTTAGGAGGAATGATTTTTGGTTTGATTTTAATATTGTATTGGAGGAAAAAACATAATGACAGATCTTATTTTTAAGCTAAAAAAACATTTTAGACAAGGAAATATTATTACAACACTTATATACATCAATGTAGCCGTATTTATCACTACAGCCTTAGTAAACCTTGTCGTTTTTTTATTTAATTTAGATACATTCTCTTTGTTAGAGTATGGAGGACTACCAGCCTCCATCACTAAATTAGCACAAAAGCCATGGAGTCTTATTACTCATATGTTTATGCATGCTGATGTTTTGCACATTCTATTCAACATGCTATTTCTATACTGGTTTGGAGGCTTTTTTTTATATTACTTCTCAACAAAACATTTAAGAGGACTATATATTCTAGGAGGAATAGTAGGTGCCCTATTTTTTATTCTATCTTACAATGTTTTCCCTGCACTTAATAAAGATATTTATTCGTCTAGCTTAATAGGAGCTTCTGCTGCAGTTTTGAGTATAGTAGTAGCTATAGCAACAAAATCTCCTAATCAGAAAGTTCGTTTTTTACTAATCGGAAGTGTGCAGTTAAAATACATTGCTATTTTCGTTGTCCTGATGGATTTGTTAACTATTTCAAGTAGTAACCCTGGAGGACACATAGCCCATTTAGGTGGTGCTTTTGCAGGGTATTTATTTGCTAAGCTTCTTACCAAGGGTGTGGATTTAACTAGATGGATTAATGCAACTATCGATCTACCTTATACACTAAGCAATGCAGTAAGCAAACGAAAGCAACGAAGAATGAGGGTAATAAAGGGGGATGGCAAATACTCTAAACACAAAAAAGACCATGACTTTAATTATAGCAAGAAGAAAAAGAGTGAAGAGATAGATCGTATTCTTGACAAAATAAAAGAGTCTGGCTATACAAATTTATCTGAAGAGGAGAAAAATACGCTATTTGATGCAGGTAAAAAATAATATTACAGGAATCCTATTTAAGCTAATGTTTGTTCTTAATATAGCTTTATTGCTACTACTCACTATCAGTGCTTACAGTTCACACCTTAGCCCTGTCCAATTTCCTATTTTAAGCAATTCTGGATTAGCTTTTCCTGTTTTGCTTGTAGGAGCTTTATTGTTTGCTATTTTTTGGGCTATCACTAAAGTGTGGAAATTTCATTCTATATTTTGGTTGTTTATCTTAGTTGTTTCTCCGCAGTTATCTTTATACTTACCTATAAACAAGCATAAAGAAGCTCCAAGAGAATCAATCAAAATATTATCATATAATGTAATGAATTTTAACAATCTCAAGTTAAACGAACAAGGAGATAGTGAAATTCTAAACTATATAACGGAACAAGATGCTGATATAATATGTATACAAGAGTATGCGTCAAGTACAAATTCTAAACTCTTAAACACTAAACTCATTAACAAGGCTTTTAGAAAATATAAATATAAATCGGTTATATCTGTCGGTAGTAAAAATTCTTATAATAAAATAGCATGCCTTTCTAAGCATCCTATACTTAAAAGTGAGCGAATAAATTACACTAGTCAATATAATGGTTCTTCAGCTCATTTAATTAAATATAGACAAGACACCATCCAAATTGTTAACAACCATCTAGAATCCAACAAAATAACTCAAAAGGATAGAGCGGTTTATGAAAAACTTCTTAAATTAGAAGAAAATCAAAGTATTATCAAAGATACTAAGGGCTTATTTCGAAAGATAATTGATGCTTCAATAATAAGAGAGCAACAAGCTCTAATAATTGCAGATTACCTGCTGAAAAATCCTTTCAAATACACTATTGTATGTGGAGATTTTAATGATAGCCCATTGAGCCGAACTAATAAAATTCTTTCTAAAAATTTAAAAAGTGCTTTTAAAGAGGCTGGATCTGGACTAGGGATATCCTATAATAGAAATATGTTCTATTTTAGAATTGACAATATTTTAATAAGTAATAATATAAAGGCCTATAATTGTATTGTGGATAACTCGATAAAACTATCAGACCACTATCCTATTATATGTTCTATTGCCTTTGAGTAAAAACCCAATAAGTGGCTTAAGACAATGAAAAAAACATTTTTAATTTTAATGATTGGATGTATGATGTATGGATGTTCATCAACTCCTTCTGAGAGTAACCCATTCCTCAGTGAGTTTAATACTCCTCACGGAGTTCCTCCTTTTAATATTTTGGAGACTTCTTTCTACGAACCAGCATTTAAGGCAGGTTTTGAAGAGCAAAATCAACTTGTTCAAAGCATTATTAACAACAAAGAAGAACCTACTTTCGAAAATGTTATTGTTGCTCTAGACAATAGCTCTCCTATTTTAGACCGTGTATCTGGAGTGTTTTTCAACTTAACAAGTGCAGAGACGAATGATGCATTAAAAGAGATTTCAAAAGAGGTTTTACCATTGTTAACTAAACATGGTGATAATATATACCTTAATGAAGAGCTCTTTAAAAAAGTAAACTATGTGTATGATAATAAAAGCAAATATAATCTTACTACAGAGCAAGAAAGATTGTTAGATAATACTCATAGTGGTTTTATTCGTTCAGGAGCAAACTTATCTACAGAAGACAAAGAAAGATTAAAGTCTATTAATATTGAACTAGCATCACTTGGCTTACAGTTTGGAAATAACATTCTAAACGAAGATAATTCATATAAATTATTTATAACTGATAAGAAAGACCTTTCTGGACTACCACAGTCTTTTATTGACAGTGCTGCAGAAGAAGCTAAAAAAGCAGGTAAAGATGGAGAGTGGTTAGTAACATTACATAACTCTAGTAGACTCCCCTTTTTACAATATGCTGATAACAGAGAGCTAAGAGAGACGTTATTTACAGCATATATCAATAGGGGAAACAATAACAATGAAAATAACAACAAGCAGATAATAACTGAGATTGTTAAACTGCGCTTAGAAAAAGCACACCTCCTTGGTTTTGATAATTATGCAAACTTTGTACTTGACAAGAATATGGCTAAAAACTCTGAAACTGTTATGGAGTTTTTAAATAACTTGTGGTCGTACGCGCTTCCAAATGCGAAAAAAGAGGCTCAAGAGCTACAAAACCTAATGGATAAAGAGGGTAAAAATGAAAAGTTAGAAGGCTGGGACTGGTGGTATTATACTACAAAACTAAGAGAGCAAAAATACAACCTTAATGAAGACGAGTTAAAACCTTATTTTAAACTAGAAAATGTTAGAGAAGGAGCCTTCATGGTTGCAAACAAGCTATATGGTATAACTTTTAATAAACTTGAAAATATCCCAACTTACCATCCTGACGTTGAAGTATTCGAAGTTAAAGATGAAAAAAACAACCATGTTGGTATCTTTTATGTTGATTACTATCCTAGAGCTGGTAAAAGAGGTGGTGCTTGGATGAGTACTTACAGAGATCAAAAAGAAGGAGTAAGACCATTAGTTTGTAATGTTGGAAGCTTTACAAAACCAACTGCTCAAATGCCTTCATTGTTAACACTTGATGAGGTGAGAACTCTTTTTCACGAACTAGGACACGGACTTCATGGACTACTTACTGAGTGTAATTATGCTGGAGTATCGGGTACAAGTGTGGCTAGAGACTTTGTAGAACTTCCTTCACAGTTGAACGAGCACTGGGCTGTAGAACCAGAAGTCTTAAAATTGTATGCTAAACATTATCAAACAGGAGAGGCTATTCCTGATGATTTAATAAAGAAAATACAACTTCAAGCTACCTTCAATGAAGGTTTCAGAACTACAGAATTACTTGCAGCTTCGCTTTTAGATATGGAACTTCATAACCTAAAAAGCATCAACAACGATTTTGATGTAGTTGAGTTTGAAAATAGCAAAATGAAGGAGTTAGGACTCATCAAGCAAATTCCTCCTCGCTATAGAGCAACTTATTTTAACCACATTATAGGAGGATATGCTGCTGGCTATTATAGCTACCTTTGGGCAAATGTGCTAGATAGCGATGCATATGAAGCTTTTGTTGAAAATGGAATATTTGATAAAGCAACTGCTGATAAATTTAAAAACAATATTTTGAAAAAAGGTAATAGTGACGACCCTATGAAACTATATATTCAATTTAGAGGGGCTAAACCTCAACTAGAACCAATGCTAAAAGATAGAGGCCTAATCTAAGCCTTTAGAATAAAAAATAAAAATGAAGCACCAAAATTGGTGCTTCATTTTTGTATAATAACTCTCCTTGTATATCTTTACACATAGTTATGCTTGTTTTTCTATTAGCAAATAGATATTATAAGTAAAATATAAAACAAAACTACCTATTCATCAAATATTTGACATTGAATATAAATGAGTGTGAAAAAAACGCTATATTTGCAAACTTATACCAAGTAACCAATAGAATAATAATAAATTAAAATAATCATAAACTAAAAAGTAACATGCAAAACAAAGGATTTGTAAAAGTTTTTGCGGTATTACTCACATTGATTTGTGTATTCTACCTATCCTTCTCTTTTGTTACTGGCCATTACATGAATAAGGCTAAGGAACAATCTAATGGAGACGCTACGGCTATGAATGAATACATAGATTCAATTTCAGGCCAAAAAATATGGTTTGGATATACCTTTAAACAATGCCGTGAAATGGAAATCAACCTGGGACTTGACCTAAAAGGTGGTATGAATGTCATACTAGAAGTGTCTGTTCCAGATGTAATTCGCACATTAGCTGACAACAAAACAGATGATGCTTTCAATAAAGCACTATCTAACGCTAGCAAATTGGCAAATTCAAGCCAAGACGATTTAATTACTCTATTTATTAAAGAGTACAAAAAGCAAGCTCCAGGAAAACCTCTTTCTGGTTTATTTGCAACAAAACAACTAAAAGGATCTGTTACTCAAAACACAACAGATGCTGATGTTGAAAAAGTTTTAAGAGCAGAAATTAAAGATGCTATTAATAACTCATACAACGTTCTACGTACTCGTATTGACCGTTTTGGAGTTGTTCAACCAAATATTCAACAACTAGAAGGTGGCTTAGGAAGAATCATGATTGAACTTCCAGGAATTAAAGAACCAGAGCGTGTAAGAAAACTGCTTCAAGGTTCTGCAAATCTTGAGTTCTGGGAAACTTTTATGTTCTCGGAAATTAGTCCTAACCTACAAAATGCAAATGCAAAACTTGCACAAACTCTAAACTTAGCATCAAGCCTTCAAGAACGTGAAGCTGATTTAGTAGCACAATTAGATACTGACTCTGCAAATGTTCAACTAACAGAAGAGCTAGAACAAGTTCGTAGAGATATGATGCTTGCTAATGAACCTCTTTTCTCGAAGCTACATATAGCACCTTACGGTGAATCTGCTATTGCTGGTATGGCACAAGTAAAAGATACAGCTGTTATTAACAAGTATCTAGCTATGCCCGAAATAGCTAAATTATTCCCTAACAATTTAAGCTTAAAATGGGGAGTACAACCAAACAAAGACAATGGTTTACTTACTCTTTACGCTATTAAAGAGGCTTCACGTAATGGCAAAGCTCCACTAGAGGGTGATGTTATTGTGAATGCTAAAAGCGAATACGATCAATATAACAACCCTGTAGTTTCAATGCAAATGAACAGTGATGGTGATCGTAAATGGGCTCAACTAACAAAGAAAAATACAGGTAGAGCAATTGCAATTGTTCTTGATGGATACGTTTACTCTGCACCTAGAGTTAACGGCGAAATAAAAGGAGGAAACTCTCAAATATCTGGAGATTTTACTTTAGATGAGACTACCGACTTAGCAAACGTTCTTAAATCGGGTAAAATGCCAGCCCCAGCACATATTGTACAAGAAGACATTATTGGACCTTCATTAGGTCAAGCTTCTATTAATGCTGGTATCATCTCTTTCGTTATTGCACTTGCATTACTTATGATCTATATGTGCAGCATATATGGTGTAATTCCAGGTATGATTGCGAATGGTGCGTTAATTCTTAACTTATTCTTTACGTTAGGTATATTAGCCTCTTTCCAAGCAGCCCTTACACTATCTGGTATTGCAGGTATGGTATTATCTTTAGGTATGGCTGTAGACGCAAACGTTCTTATTTACGAAAGAACTAAAGAAGAATTAAGAGCTGGAAAAGGTATCAAGGCAGCCATCAAAGATGGTTATGGAAATGCTTTCTCTGCTATTCTTGACTCTAACGTAACATCTATTATTACTGGGGTTATATTATTCTACTTTGGTACAGGTCCTATTAGAGGTTTCGCTACAACATTAATTATAGGTATTGCAGTATCTTTCTTTACAGCAGTATTCTTAACTAGAGTTATATACGAACACTTCTTAAATAAAGACAAGTTACTTAACCTTACATTTACATCACCTATATCTAAAAACTGGTTTACAAATACCAAGTTTAACTTTATGGGTAAAAACAAAAAGTGGTTTACAATAACCCTTGCGCTAGTTGTTGTATCTGTAGGTTTTTTAACTGTTAGAGGTTTAAGCCAAAGTATTGACTTTACTGGTGGTAGAAACTACAAAGTACAATTCGAACAAAAAGTAGAACCAGAAGCTGTACGAGATTTACTTCAAAACAGCTTTGGAGAAGATGCTACAGTAAGTGTTATTGCTATTGGTACAGATAAAAAAACTGTACGTATCAGTACAAACTATAGAATTGATGACGAAGGAACTAATGTTGATACTGAAATTGAGACATTCCTTTATGAATCTCTAAAACCAATGTTAACTCAAAATATTAGCTTAGAGACATTCATTGATAGAGAAAATCATACAGGTGGTAGTATCATTAGTTCTCAAAAAGTGGGCCCTAGCATTGCAGATGATATTAAAACTGCTGCTTTATGGTCTGTTATTTTAGCCCTAGTAGCAATTGGTATTTACATTTTAATAAGATTCCGTAACGTAGCATACAGTATTGGTTCAGTAGTAGCCCTTGCTTCAGATACAATTCTTATTTTAGGTGTATATTCTATCTGTTGGGGATGGATGCCATTCTCTTTAGAAATAGACCAAACATTTATTGGAGCTATTCTAACTGCAATTGGTTATTCAATCAATGATAAGGTGGTTATTTTTGACCGTGTTAGAGAGTTCTTTGGTCTATATCCTAAACGTGATAAATTCCAAATCTTCAATGACTCACTTAACACAACACTTAACCGTACAATTAACACTTCATTAAGTACATTAATCGTATTATTATGTATTTTCATTCTAGGTGGAGATTCAATTAGAAGCTTCTCTTTTGCAATGATTCTTGGTGTTGTATTTGGTACTCTATCATCATTATTCGTAGCAGCTCCAGTAGCTTATACACTTCTTAAAAAGAAAGATAAAGAGTAATAACTGATATTATTATTATAAGCAGAACAGGCGTTATAGTTTAATTACTATAACGCCTGTTTTTTTATCCGAATATTGTATCTTCGTAAAATAAATAATAGAATCCATGAGAAAGTTTTTCATATATACTTCACTACTATTCGTAATAATAAGTATATCGTGTTCAAGAAAAGTCGTTAAAGAAGCAATACCTACTGCCACTATATCTGCTTCTCTTAATAATGATTTACATGATACAGTTTTACTATACAGTAATTACCACAACAGTATTGATAGCCTATTTATTAAAAATGGGGAAGGTACAATAAACCTAAATACAGATAATTACTCTTTAGGATACTTATATTATCAAGAAAAAGAGTATCCCCTTTTTTTACATGAAGGAGACAGCATAATACTAACTCAGCAAAATGACTCTATAGCAACAATTGTAGGAGGTACGGAATACAAAAAGTATAATGAATTCCTTATATCCTATAAGGACAGTATTAACAAAGAAGAACTTGTAACAAAATACATCAAAGAAAACCCTTTCTTTAGTAGTACAATCTATATATTAAAGAAGTACTTGATAAATACTGACACTCCAAATATAAATCTTATAAAAGAGCTTATAACTAACTTACCTGGCGTAATCCAAGATAAATACTATCTTGAAACTTATGACTCTAAATTAACAAGAGCAGGAAGATCAAAGGAAAACTCTTCAGCTCTATATTTTAATGTGAAAAGCTTAAAAGGGGATAATAAAGATCTTAGCCATATTAAAAATAAATTTACGCTAATGACTTTTTGGGCTTCATGGGACTCTCTTTCCATATCTGAAAACAGAAAGTTAATAGACTTGCATAAAGTTATGAGTAAATACAAAGACTTTAAAATGTACAATATCTCATTGGATAATGACACTACGCAATTAAAGAAAATTGTGAAGAGAGAAAAGTATCTATGGGAGCAACTATACGATTTACAAGGTATAGAAGCAACTATAGCAGATCGATATGGCGTTAATCAGCTACCCACTTATTTCATTATTAATAAAAATAATAGAATTATTTATAGAACCAACTCTGTTGATTCAATAACTAAAAACATAAAAAAACTATATGATACAGATATAAAAAAGAAATAATTTTCATATAAATCCCTTAATTAACTTTTACCTAAATCATGCTTATTAAAACTTTCGGCGCTACAGTACAAGGTGTAGATGCCATACTTATTACTATTGAAATAAACAGTACAAGAGGTTGTATGTTCTATCTTGTAGGACTACCAGATGCTGCTGTTAAAGAGAGTCATCAACGCATATTATCAGCTCTAGATGTTTCTGGATACAAGTTGCCAACAAAGCAAATTGTTATAAACATGGCCCCAGCCGATCTAAGAAAAGAGGGGTCTGCGTACGACTTACCACTGGCTATGGGATTATTAGCCTCAACTAAAGGAATTGGATCAGAAGAAATTGGAAAATACCTTATTATGGGGGAACTCAGTTTAGACGGATCTATTAACCCAATAAAAGGAGCACTTCCAATGGCCATAAAAGCAAGAGAACATGACTTTGAAGGCTTTATCCTCCCACTTCAAAATGCTAGAGAAGCCGCAGTTGTAAATAAACTTAAAGTGTACGGCGTCAGCCATATTACAGAAGTTATAGACTTTTTCCAAGGCAAAGCAGAACTAACCCCAACAACAGTTAACACGCGAGACGAGTTTTATAAAAACCAGTCTGTTTTTGACTTTGACTTCTCGGAGGTAAAAGGACAAAATAGTGTAAAGCGTTCGCTAGAGGTTGCTGCAGCAGGAGGACATAATCTAATTATGGTAGGACCTCCTGGGAGTGGCAAATCAATGATGGCGAAAAGGATTCCTTCAATATTACCACCTTTATCTTTAGGAGAAAGTCTAGAAACGACCAAGATCCACTCCGTTGCAGGAAAGCTAGAAAAAGATTCATCTTTAATAAGTACTAGGCCATTCCGAGCGCCACACCATAGCACATCAATGGTAGCAATGGCAGGAGGAGGCACTTATCCAATGCCAGGAGAGATTAGTCTTTCACACCATGGGGTTCTATTTCTTGATGAACTACCAGAATTCAATAGAAATGTATTAGAAGTATTGAGACAACCTCTAGAAGATAGAAAAATTACAATTTCAAGAGTCAGATGCAGTGTTGACTACCCTGCAAGTTTTATGCTTATTGCATCTATGAATCCTTGCCCCTGTGGATATTATAACCACCCTACAAAAGAGTGCATGTGTAACTCTGGACAAGTGCAAAAGTATCTAAATAAGGTGTCCGGTCCATTATTAGACAGATTCGATATTCAAATAGAAATAGTACCAGTATCGTTTGATGAAATTAGTAGCCAAAAACCTTCAGAAGCAAGCTTTCTTATTCAAGAGAGAGTTCTAAAAGCTCGTCTTATACAAGATGAAAGGTATAAAGAAGAGATTGATATTTTCTGTAATGCACAAATGAATCCAAGACTAATCAAAAAATATGCACAATTAAAGCCTGAGAGCCTAAAACTATTAAAGACAGCAATGGAAAAATTAAATCTATCGGCTAGAGCATACGACAGAATATTAAAAGTAGCTAGGACTATAGCAGATTTAGAAGAAGCAGTCAATATTGAATCAAAACATTTGGCAGAAGCTATAAACTACCGAAATTTAGACCGAGGAAACTGGGCTAGATAATTAAAAACACTTCTTTAGCAAGTTAGAAAAGTTCTTAAATTAATGATTTGGACTGAAAAGTAGTTATCTTTGTACTATACAATAGATATTTAGAAAAATATATAGCTATAGAATGGAAAATAAATTCAAAAGAACCACAGTTACGTCGGCTCTACCTTATGCCAATGGTCCTGTTCATATTGGACATATGGCTGGTGTATATATCCCTGCCGACATTTATGTAAGATACCTCAGACTTAAGAAAGAGGATGTTTTATTTATAGGCGGATCAGATGAGCATGGAGTGCCAATTACTATACGTGCTAAGAAAGAAGGCATTACACCCCAAGACGTAGTGGATAAGTTCCATAGCTTAATTAAAAAATCTTTTAAAGAATTCGGTATCTCTTTTGATGTATATGGAAGAACAACTTCCGATGTGCATAAAGAGACTGCGTCAGACTTCTTTAAAACTCTATATAATAAAGATGAGTTTGTAGAGCAAACATCTAAACAGTATTACGACGAAAAAGCAGAAACTTTTCTTGCTGATAGATACATCACAGGAGAGTGTCCCCATTGCCATGCTGATGGCGCATATGGTGACCAATGCGAAAAGTGTGGTACATCACTCAATGCTACAGATCTAATTAATCCTAAAAGTACCATAACTGGATCAAAACCTGTAATGCGAGAAACTAAACACTGGTATCTACCTTTAGATAAGCATGAAGCTTGGCTAAAAAATTGGATACTAGACGACCATAAAGAGTGGAGACCTAATGTATATGGCCAATGCAAAAGTTGGTTAGATATGGGATTACACCCTAGGGCTGTGAGCCGTGACCTTAATTGGGGTATTCCTGTTCCCGTAGAAGGAGCTGATGGTAAAGTTCTATACGTTTGGTTTGATGCTCCAATAGGCTATATCTCTAACACGAAAGAGTTACTACCTAATGATTGGGAAAAATGGTGGAAAGATAAAGACACTAGACTAGTACACTTTATTGGTAAAGACAATATTGTATTCCATTGTATTGTATTTCCTGCAATGTTAAAAGCAGAAGGAAGCTACATTCTTCCAGACAATGTACCTAGTAATGAGTTTTTAAATCTTGAAGGAGATAAAATTTCTACATCTAGAAATTGGGCGGTATGGCTACATGAGTACTTAGCAGACTTCCCAGGACAACAAGATGTGCTTCGCTATGTATTAACTGCCAATGCTCCAGAAACTAAGGATAATGACTTTACTTGGAAGGACTTCCAAGCAAGAAATAATAATGAGCTTGTAGCTGTGTACGGAAACTTTGTCAATAGAGCACTAGTGCTTACTAGCAAATACTTTGATGGTAAAGTTCCTGCAAGAGCTAAGCTAGAAGCTTATGATGAAGAGATTATCAGTAGCTTTAAAGAAGTTCAAGCTCACCTAGAAGTACTTCTAGGAAACTTTAAATTCAGAGAAGCGCTTAAGGAGGCAATGAACCTAGCTCGTATAGGAAATAAATACTTAGCAGATACAGAGCCTTGGAAATTAGCAAAAACAGATATGGAGAGAGTAGGAACTATTCTAAACATTAGTTTACAACTAGTTGCTAACTTAGCAATTGCTTTTGAACCATTCCTCCCATTTAGTTCTGCTAAATTAAGAACAATGCTTAATATGGAGCACTTCGAGTGGAATAGTTTAGGTAGTATTGATCTATTACAAACAAACCATCAGCTAAATAAGCCATCACTATTATTTGAAAAAATAGAAGATGAAACTATACAAAAACAACTAGATAGACTAGAGAACATTAGAAAAGAGAACGAAGAAAACAACTATAAAGCTAATCCAATAAAAGAAGAGGTTTCTTTTGATGACTGGAGCAAGCTAGATATAAGAGTAGGTACCGTTCTTGAATGCACTAAAGTTCCTAAAGCGGATAAGTTATTACAATTCAAGATTGATGATGGTCTTGATACAAGAACTATTGTGTCTGGTATAGCTAAATTTTACAAACCTGAAGAGTTAATTGGTAAGCAAGTTTGTTTTATTGCTAACTTTGCGCCAAGAAAACTTAGAGGTGTAATGTCTGAAGGAATGATTCTTTCGGCAGAAGACCAAAACGGAACATTATCTATACTTACGCCACTAGGAGTATTAAGACCTGGTAGCGAAGTTAAGTAACTATATAGCAAATACTTAAAAGCCCAAACTTCGTAAATGAAGTTTGGGCTTTGAAATATATGACAAGGGATAAAGTAGTAAAAGACAAAACAGCAAAAGGCTTAATATGGGGTGGGGCGAGTAATATCGTTCAACAATTACTAAATCTTATATTTGGCGTTTGGCTAAGCCGTATTCTTGATGTAGAAGATTATGGTACAATAGGTGTGCTTACTATATTTAGCCTAGTAGCAACAACACTACAAGAGAGTGGTTTTACACAAGCCTTAGCAAATAAAACAAACCCAACCCATAAAGATTTCAATGCTGTTTTTTGGTGTAGCAGCAGTATTGGTGTAGTTATTTATATTATATTATTTCTCTTAGCTCC
Source organism: Bacteroides sp. (assembly GCA_030151885.1). GTDB lineage: Bacteria > Bacteroidota > Bacteroidia > Bacteroidales > Bacteroidaceae > Bacteroides_E. Next base: position 282 of record JASLCG010000081.1, on the reverse strand, counting down.
GTCTATAGCTAGTTTTTTTAATAGTCCAAATCTTATTCCACTATCTAGATTCCTTTTTTTAGGTTTTGTTTTTGCAAGTATAGGAACAGCCCACAATGCTTATCTCTTTAGGTATATGATGGTCAAAGAACGAGCTATATCAATGATTACAGGACTTCTTGTTGCGGGAATAGTAGGAGTAACCTTAGCTTATAACGGCTATGCATATTGGGGACTAGCAGCACAACATATCACCTACATTATATGTACTAATGTACTATTTTGGCACTTTACCAAATGGAA
>JASLCG010000018.1 GCA_030151885.1 Bacteroides sp. | reverse complement strand
CAGTACTAATAGACTGTTAACAACTAATTTTATAAAGGTTTGTTTATCAAACCTTTTTTTATTCTCTTCTCTATATCTGGTGTTACCCATACTCCCTTTTTATATTGAATATAACAAGTATTATGGCATACCAGGATGGTCACTTCTGCTTTTTTTTATAGCAGGGCTTATCCTTGGAGGCCCTTTCCACAACTATTTTATTGAGCAAAAGAACAGAAAAAGAGTCTGTATTACAGCAATTTATGGTCTACTAATTTCGCATTTACTTTACCTTGTAAATGGAGGATACAGTAGCATACTTATGTTATCGGCTACAATACAAGGCATCTCTTTCGGATTAGCAACTGCGGCCAATATTACAGTTGCCATAGATGTTACAGACTCTCAAAAAAGAAGTAAAGGCAACTTAATTTATGCATGGGCAGGACGCCTTGGTATGCTACTGTCCATACCCACAGGTATTGTTATTTATCTTAAATACGGATTTGAGCTTACCATCTACACAGCTATTGTGCTGGGTGCTTTAGCCATATTTTTTACAGCTATTAATAAAATACCATTTAGAGCTCCTATCGGTGCAACTCCTTTTAGTCTGGATCGTTTTTTTCTTCCCAATGGTTGGAAAATTATTCTTATGATGGTAGCCCTGTCTTTCATTGTAGGGAGTATTTTTCCTCTTTTTATGAGCGATATAATTGAGAGCAATTTTTATGTTACTCATCGCACTATAGAGTTTATAACTTTACCCTTTATTGTATTCCTTATATCGGCAGTCATTGCTAAGCTAGAGATAGATGCTTTAAACAACCATAAAATAACAAGTATTATACTACTTAATACACCACTATTATTTATAGCTTTCTATTTTTTATTTATATACGATGGTTATCTTTCGACAGTAAACAAAATACCATGTGTACTACTGATAGTAAGATATATACAGGTCGTTATAAGAGGATTTTATCATAAAAAAAGCACCGAAAAGATTAACAAATGGCAGCTTACACCCTATATTAAGACAGAGGTTACCACCCCAATTCTTAGTGGTGTATTATGCATTATCTTATCCTTATCACTATTCAAAGGAATAGCTGTTATAGATATCCCAAGTAACTATCGGGTCATTATACCCCTTCTTTTTTTCGGACTAGCTCGTGTCTCCTCTCCTATTCTAATGTTACTGGTTGTTACCTCAAAACATTGTGAACGAGGCACTGCAAACACTTCACATATTTTAGCTTGGGAGGTAGGTTTAGCATTAGGGTGTGCCATAACAATAGCTCAAAATCTAACAGAGCTTCAAGTCTTAAGAAATGCTTTAATACTACTGATAATTATATTAGTCTTGCACATAATTATCTATATAGAACTATATAAAAAACGAAATAAGCACATCAAAGAGAGTCATAAAACCTCTGAATAAAAAAAGAGCAGTTCTACAATAGAACTGCTCTTTCACTTTGAAACTATTCTGCCATTAGAAATCAAAATTTGGTATATTCACCCTCTTACTCATATACCCAAATTTACAATCTTGTATAGAGACGGATGTTCCGTCATTCATATTAAAAGTAGCCGAGAAAGTTCCTTCAATATCAAAGCTTATCTCTCCTTGTTTTGTTACAAACTTAGATAGATTTACTACTACATCTCTCTTCACTTCCGATATTAATTTAGAAGTTACTTTATCGTCATTTAAGTCGTAAGAAACAATTGCTGCCGATACAACTTGCTGTTCTCCAACAATCGGATTTTGCAGCTTAAACTTAACTCCCCTACCCTGTAATGTTTTAGTAATAGGAAGTGTCAACTCAATGGTATAGCTGCTAAAACCATTGTATGAGTTTTCTTGCACACTTGACTTAAACATATAAGAGTATTTAGATTTATTGTAGTTTATATTAATATATTCTTTATCTACACGAGCACTAATATAAGCCTTAGCATCATCTCCTAGGCTATTTTTATCTGAGCTCGAAGAGCAAGAAGCCACTAGAAAAGCCAGTAATAGAACCGACCAAATTTGAATTTTATTTACCATATCTATATTAATTAATAATAATTTTTTGCAAAAATATTTTTTTGGATTAAAATACAAAAGAAGTATCTCATTTTATTATCTTAAAAAACAATAATAGCCTTTATTTCCTAGATAACAAACGCTTACCACATAAAAAGAAAAAGAAGTAACACTTCAGTTATATTTCAAACTAACAATGTTACTTCTTTTAAATATTATAAGGTTTAGGATTTAGGACACTCATCATACAGATGCCCTTTAATTTACTCTCACAAAAACAGTTCTTTATTCAGTATCACATTAAGAACTTTATTATGCTCGCACTTCTATCAACACACTATTCACTCATTAACTACGCATTTACCTATCACTTACCCTATACAGGCCAAGTCTAATAAATAGGTCGGTTTGTAGAAAAAACGTGCATATCAACGTACCTATACGTTTCGGCTATGCTACTATGTTTGTCGTGTTGTGTTTAAGGAGGGAGAAGTTTAGAATTCCCTTGTACTATCTGCGAAGCATTATATCAACTATCTAAAAAATAAGTTTAATCAACCTCTTGCGATTGACATTTAAGTTAAAAAAAAGAGTCCTAGTAAAAATAAAATCAGCCTCTTAAAATAAATATATAAGTAAGTTAGTAATAATTCAGTTTAAAGAGAGAAATAGAAAAGCGCTATCTTTTTAACCAACAAGTAAACAACTATAAAACAAACGTAATTGTATAACTAATATTTTGGTAACATTAAAATCTCGTTCGTTAAAGAGATAATAAACGCTTTTCCCTTCCCTATTAAAAACATACAAAATTCAATTTCTAAATGTCATAACCTCCTCTTTAGTCGGTATAGACGTTTGGGCTCCTAGTTTTGTAACGGCTATTGCGGCAGCTTTAGAAGCAAACTTAGCAGCATCTATTAAGCATAGTCCATCCAACAACCCAACACAGAGTGCCCCATTAAATGTATCTCCTGCTCCTGTTGTATCAATGGTTTTCACCTTATAAATATCAATCACAGTATATACACCTTCCGAGTAGATTAACGACCCTTTAGGTCCTAATGTAATAATAACATGATCTACCCCTTTATCTGCAATAACCTTGGCAGCCTCTTTAGCAGAATTCCAATCAACTATTTTTATACCAGTCAACAGCTCTGCTTCGCCTCGGTTTGGAGTTATTAAATATAATTTCTTCAATAATTCTGTCGAGATTACTTGTGCAGGAGCAGGATTCAATACAACCTTTACCCCATTACTATATGCTATATTTGCAGCTTCTTCCACTGTTTTCATCGGAATTTCCAGTTGCATCAGCAATACTTCACTTGTAGCAATCTCTGCTTTGGCACGTAAAATATCCTCTTCGCTCAATTGGGCATTGGCCCCTGGAGCAACAACGATACTATTTTCGCCACGTTCATCTACCATTATCAGTGCCACACCCGATGGGTTATTCATATCCGACACAATATAATCTACGTTAATTCCTTCCTTTTCAAACAAAGACAACGACTGTCTTCCAAACATATCATTTCCTGTTTTAGTTATAAATACAGTTGGCACACCTAAACGTGCAGTAGCAACAGCCTGATTTGCCCCTTTACCACCAGCATTCATAAAGAACGACCCACCAACAATGGTTTCTCCTGGCAGTGGTAACTTATTTGACTTTACCACCATATCGGTATTACAACTTCCAATAACAGTAATCTTCTTCATTTTTAAAAGAATTAAATCATCGACTCTTTCAATGAACGAGTGCAAATATATGTGGCTTTATTCAATCTCCTAAACCAAAAACAGCTCTTTTTTAGAAATCCAAAACTAATAAACTCACAAAAAAGACGCTTTAAATACTTTTAAACAAATATTGAAATACTAAATAGTTGTTGTATTTTTAGAAATTCAAAATAGAACGTATAACTAATAAATTTGACATGAATGCACTAGATAAGCTTATATTAATGGTTCCATCGCTCACAAAAGCAGAAAAAAGAGCCTTTACAATAGCCAACAAAGAGTTTGACTACTACCTCTTATATCAGCTTATTTTAGAAAACCAAAATGAAGATAGTAAAGCTATTGATGCCAAATACAAAGCCTTAAGACCTACATCGAACACCAATGTTACAGCACTTTACCTTTTCGATAAAATTATAGATACACTATGTGCCATTGAAGAGAAGAAAAACATCTCTATGCAACTGATAAAAAAGATTCAAGCTGCACGTGTCTTAATGCGAAAATCTTTTTACACTGGAGTTATGGATATTCTTGATGAGGTGAAACAGGTGAGTAAACGAAACAAGCAGAACGAAATTTTCTTACTAGCATCTCAAACCGAACTAGACCTATTACTAAAACTAGATTTCGTTGGGATAAGCGAAGAGGAGCTAATACAAAGGCACTACGAGGTAGAAGAGTCTATTAAAGCCATTTGGAAAAGTGAAGGTGTAGCTTCGCTCTACGATTTAATGAAGTACAGAACCTACCATTACGACATAATGCGTAGCGAGGAGCAGAAGAACAAACTAAACGACCTACTCATGAGCGAACTAAGCATCAACTCATCGCAAGGAGAGATGAACTTTGAAGCCATGAAGTTTCATCAGTTATTCCAAGCCACCTATCTAATGGGAGTACACGACTACAAGGCTGCTTTAAGAGCTTTAAAAGAGTTAATCAACATATTCAAAGAGAATCCACACGTATGGGAGAATAACCAATATTACTACATAGAGGCAGTAGAAACAGCTTTACAAAGCCTACGCTACTCGAAGCAATACGAGTCTATGCAGTATTTTATTGATCAGTTAGATGAAGTTTGGGCCAACAACAAAACCATAAAAGCCTATTTAAACTTAATACGTTTACAGTATAAAATTATCCCCTACATAGACCGTGGAGATTTTAAAGAGGCATACAGCAGCCTACACGAAGACATTGAACTGGCCTATAAAAGCATTGAGCACGTAAACCTAGATAAACAAGCAGAGTTGCACCTTTATGCTGCCATTATACACTTCGGAATAGGAGGTTTTGTACGAGTTAGAGAGGTGCTTACCCCCATCATATTCCACACCAAAGTATATGCCATGCTCCCCATTATGCGTACCATACGCCTACTGCACCTGATGGCAATTTACGAACTAGATACCATAGAAGAGTTTGATTTTGAGTTAAAATCTTTCAAAAGAAAACTAGGAGGCAATAAAAGAAACTACAAAGTAGAATCGCTCGTTTTAAGATTTATACAGAGGCCAAAACATTACTTTAAAAACCGAAACGACGAATGGAAAAAATGGGAAGTAGAGATTAAAGAGATTCGAGAAGATGTATTTGAAAAACAGCTTCTCAATCTATTTGACTTCACCATGTGGATAGAGTCGAAACTGAGCCATAGGAAATTGAGCGAATTACTAGCAGAAAAATACAACACACCAGCCACCTGACTTTACCCCAACTGCTTAACAATAATAGAGGCCGATGCTACACCCAGCATCGGCCCCCCCTTAAAACTCTTAATCATTAAACACACGTGGAGTGCATCCACCTTATTATTTCTCTTTTTTAGCTTCTTGCTTACGCTCTATAAAGTAGGCTATTAGCAAACCAACACCACCAAACGTTACAGACATAGAAGGATAAAGAATCTCAAAAATATCGTTCGATGCCTTTACATAATCCGTAGCATGCGAAGATACACTGTAATTAAACTCTATGAAACAGGCCAATATCAGCCCTATTCCAATGCCTACAAACATACAACCCAAGTTCAATGCTGTATAATTATTTGTACTATTCAATGTAGGAAACTTATTCTCTTTAAAATCTCCTGTAGCCAACTTTTCGATAATAGCCAAGCGCTCTTTACGCCTTACAAAAAGCTCACAAAGGCTATAAAAACCAAACGTCAATATTGCAACAATTAAAATGCCTGTAATGTATCCCATAACTATTTTATATTTAATTTTATTTCTTACTTTGTTGTTGTAATCAATTACATCCATAGGACGCTCTATTAATCGAAAGGTTACAACAATACTAAAAAACTTTTCTTGTAAAAAATATTACCTCCTTTTGTAACCTATCCCAACATAGTGCGTCATATAGTTTAGAATGGATATTATAGCAGACACAGATATCATAAAAAGAATACTTGAAGGAGAGGTAAACCTCTACATCCACATTGTACGGCAGTACGAACGGATGATATTTACGGTTATTAACCGTATCCTTCAGAACAGAGACGAGGCAGAAGACCTAGTCCAAGAGGTATTCATTAAGGTATATCAGCAGTTAGAGCGTTATAACCATCAGTCTAAGTTTTCTACATGGCTATATAAAATTGCATACAACGAAACAATAAGTTACGTTAGAAGACAAAAAAAGTATCTTCAAATTGAAAAAGTTGATTATAATTTATGTCAAGAAGAGATTTATGAAGAGATAGACTCTTACAACGTCGAAGAGCTATTAACACATCTAGATACACTGCTGCATAAGATGCCGCAAGAAGATGCCTTTATTATCTCACTATTTTATTTAAAAAACTTGAGCATTGCAGATGTTTGCGACATTACAAACCAAACCACAAGTAACATAAAGGTACGACTACACCGAATAAGAAAGTACATGCATGCCGAACTTAAAAAGATGATGAACGATGAACAATAAAGCAGATGATAAGCTAAAAGAGCTGTTTCAAAAAATGACATGGGACGAACCTAGCAATGATTTTGAATCTAGGCTGATGGCTCGTATCGTTGCCACTGATCAAAAAACTCAAAAAAGAAATAGGTGCATATACCTTATAAGCCTTATAGCCAGCGGTGTAGTACTACTATGCATAGCAACCATAAGCCTTATAGCCATAGGTGTAGATTTTAGTAAACTATCGCACTGCCTAACAAACCGTATTTTAGGAATTAAACCAGCCTATTTATCTATCCTTATAAGCACATTTTTCCTACTGATAATTAATGCTTTAATACGGGCCAATCTCTATAAAAAAGAGAAATAGCACCTTTAATTGAGGGGCTATTATGCCACTATACTAACAATCTGTATCGTAAACAAAGCCTACTAGTTAGTCAGATTACCCCTCTAATTCATTACCACTACAACAAGCCTTTTTTACGTTGCCGACATACCTCTAGCTTATCGGCAACATACCACAAGTTTGTCGGCAACAAGACAGAGGTATGTCGGCAATGAAGAGTAGCCACATCGTAGCACCTAAAAAACAAGCCTACAACCACTAAAACGCAGCTGTAGGCTCTATCATTAATTATATAAGGCACTTAATTTATTTAACCTGATCTATCAGTTTTATAACTTGCAAATCTCCTAAACCATACTCTTTAAACTTATTAAGCATTTTCTCAATAAGAAGCGCCCTATCTTGGTGCATATTTTCCAGAATAAAATCGGTCAACTCATTTTCAGGCTTAATATAATCTAAGTATAAATTCACCCCTTTTTCTAACGACTCAATCTCCACCTTCTCGGGCAGTTCGTAAGATATCATTACCTTATTATATATATTTTGAAAATCGCCTAATGATATGTCCACACGTTTTAAAAACTCATATTTCGGACTCACTAAATTAAGATGTATAGGCTTATTAAACCCTATCTGCTCTAGGTATGTAAGCAATACAAGAAGATTGATTTGGCAAAACATATCTTCGTCAAACCATAAATCTAACTCTTTCTCGCTCGATCCTAATAAACTGATAAGTGGAAAACACACCTCATCCATATACGATACTCTACGAATCTCTAACGACTCACAACGTGTATCAATAAATTTATCAGAAAAAACGTCGTAAGTATGCTCTCCCATACACATAGCCTCATTAAAGGGTACAGCATTCGAAACGTCCACTCCACTATTTTGAAGGTATTGAAACATAGCTCCTCCATTCAAAATATTACGATTTTCTGGGTTGAAGTTTTTTACCATAATAGTATATTTTTATAAAATTTCATTGTTCTTCCTTCAGAACAACCGACTTAAGCTTTCGTAACAAATCTACATAAATAGCCCTATTACCTTTTACTCTACTTAAATCATATAGAACTCTTTAACTTTATTTTGAGTGCAATGACACTATTGAAAACAAAAAAGTGGCCTCTAGTAAGGAAGAAGCCACTTTGTATTTTATACTTTTTTTTTTAATATCAATTGTTGAAGTAATACAAAAACACAATGACTGAATCGTACGCAGGTTTTTTCTTTCCCTTAATTTCTAAACGAGCACTCATTTCGGCCTTTACAACACCACGAAGGTTTACTGCCGATTTCAACGTGACATTAAGTCTTACTTCATCGTTTACTAATACGGGCTCTTGGAAACGCAAATCTTTAATACCATAATTAATCATTGACTTAAGATTGTCCACCTCAATAATTTGGTTCCATAAATAAGGCAATACCGATAGCGTTAAATAACCATGCGCAATGGTACTTTTGAAAGGACTCTCTACTTTAGCTCTTTCAGGGTCTGTATGTATCCACTGGTGGTCTAGTGTAGCATCAGCAAACTCATTAATCTGCTCTTGAGATATTTTTATATAGTCAGACACTCCAATTTGTTTACCAATTAGCTGTTCAAATTCTTCAAAGTTTTTAATCTTAAGCATAGTACTCATTTATATTTTAATATCGTTTATTTGTTTCTATTTCATCAAATGAAAATTTAAGATAATTAATATGTTCCTAATTGCAAAGTATATTAGGTAGTATTAATCCATAGTTAGAACATTCTATTACAAAAGAGACACTAAATACGACATTTTTAAACAAAAACTGGAATTATTATGCACTTCTGTTTACAAATAGAATGGTTTACTGCTTTTCGGTTTTATCACTAGTTAATGGTATTACATCTAGAAACACCCCATATTTAACAGTAAAAATCAGCTCTACGTTCTCTCCCTCTTCAAGCGTATAATACGTCTGTTCATCTATGATATAGGTATCACCCTCTACCTCTATATAATAATGAGGAGACACCTCCATTTTCTTTCCCCATATTTTAGGAAACAACTGCCCCAAGATAGGAATATACCCCTCTGTATTTGCCACTAAAGCATCTCCTCGGTAGTACTTTCGTTGCAATACTCCACTTTTAGTAGCTACGAGCCCAGCCATTTTATACCTATTCAGTCTATTTACTTTACGAAAAATATAACCATTCGTAACAATAATAATCACCAATACCAACCAAACTAAATGCCTATTGTCGTGCCAATTAAAAAGACTTATTATAAAACCTATGGCTAAAGCTAAATAAGTATAACGTTTGGCCCTAGTACTCCACTTCAGGCAAACATCTATCACTGTCTTAATATTTCGCTCGGAATAGTGGTGTT
>JASLCG010000057.1 GCA_030151885.1 Bacteroides sp. | reverse complement strand
TATTTATATGTGTGAATAATTAACTTGAAAGTTGATACAATATCTATCTTAAAAACACAATTATTTGCTCTTATAAGCTGCATATAGCTAGTAATTACACTAATACAGTGTTTATATTTCATTGGTTTTATAGTGTCTAGACGTGTCCTTTTGTGTATGAAATACAATTAATCCAGACCTATCTAAATTGTACGGTATTCCATTTTATAGGCAGTAGATATACGGATATAATCTCTAATTTTCTCAAGCTATTGATTGTTTTCATATCTAAGAGAGGTTAAAAATAAAAGTCTAGTTGTTAGAGTTTGGCCTTTCTTTTCTTTAGGGGCTGCCTAGCTTTACTTAGTGCCTTTGAATCCATTTGAGCATAGTATTTATATTGATTAATATAATATTCTTTTACTGCAATAATTTTAATGATTAAAGATTGCATTATCTCAGTTTTAGCTTATATTTGCACGCCTTTATAAGGCTTGTATCAACTGGGTATAGTTGATATATTTATATAATTACAACTAACAATTTTAATCAATTACGTGCTATGAAACTAAATTATGGCTATTACGAAGATGAATATAGCGATAGCAATTATGATGATGAAGACATCTATGAAGACGACTCTTTCGAGGGCGAAGATGCTGATTTTATTAGAGAAGGATTTACTGTTGATAAAGCAATGGACGATGAGTTGGACGAAGAAGATGAGTTTGACTTTAGTGATGAAGATTTCGACATGGGAGAAATTGAAGACTTTATTAATAGCTTAGATATGGATGATGATGACTATATAGATGAGTTGGATGAAGAGGATGATAAGGATTTCTCGGACGACGACGAATATTAAAATCTCATCAATAAAATAGAGAAACCATCCACTTAACTTTTGTTGAGTGGATGTTTTTTTTAATACTGTACTTTTTTATTTAGTTGGTTATTATTTCATTCTTCTATTTTCTATTCTTTTACAGATATATAATATCTCTCTACAAAATAAGCATTTATAATATAGCTTTTTAAACCCCGTATGTAGAGGTTTTATCCCTTTACAAACACAATACTGTAAGCACTAATATTTCTTCTTTATAGGAGCAAAAAATAGGGGTTGAAGAATTAAATCTTCAACCCCTACTCTATTTTCAATTGTCGCTATCAATTAGTTGATATATGCTTCAATTTCTTCGAACTTGTCTGCCATATTTAATTTATAGTAGATAAGGTATAAACCTTGTGCCCATAAATTCTTTTCATCAGGTTTAAGTTCTCTAGCTTTTTCGTAGAATGGAAGTGCTTCTTTGTAAAGAACTTCTGCTTCTGCACCAGCTTTTTTGTATTGTTGGCTATTGATATCAAGATCAGCAGGAACGCTATCAAGAATTTCTTGAGCTTGGATAGTATAAGCTAAACCAAGGTTTGAGTAAGCTTCAGCGTTATTTGGATCTAGTTCAATTGCTTTCTTAAAGTTCTCTGCTGCTTGTTTGTAATCTTTCTTGTGGTGGAAGATAAATCCTTTAACATATACATAGTATGTGTTTTGAGGATCTTTTTCTACCATAGTACTAGCAAGAGCTAGAGCGTCGTCTAGACGTTCGTTAGATACATAGAAATCTACTAGATTACCAAAGAAGTATAGGTGTTCTGGGAACATTTCAATACCTTCTTTAAGAGTTTCTACTAACTTATCATTGTTTTCTAACGCTCTGTAAGCGTGGCTAAGAAGCTCAAGAGCTTGCATACCTTCTTGAGTATCTGCTACTGCAAGTGGTGCTAATTCTGTAATTGCTTCGTAGTTTTCTAGACGCATAGCAGCTAGAGTTGCATAGTAAGCAATTGTAGGATAGTTTGTATCGGCCGACACAAGATCTTCACCTTCAAACATCTCTAATTTAGGAGTTCTAAGGTATTTAGTAAAGAAGTTTAATGCTTCTTGATCATGATTTGTGTTGAAGTAATATACCCCACCATTAATTAGCTCAGGACGGAAAGATAGAAGAGTTTTGCTATTAGATTTTCTAAACTTGTTCTTAATCTTACCTTTTTCGTTAGGTTGTTGAGCTAGTTCATCACACTTAGCGTAATAGTCAAAAAGGCTAGCTACAGCATTATATACACCAGCAGTATCGTATGCTTGGTTTAAATACTGTTTCTTTTGTTGCTCTTCGATGAATCTTTGTTGAACGAAACCAGCAACATCCCAAGTAGCAGCATCATCCTTAGTTTCAGGATTAGTTAATGCATCATTGATCAACTGTTCTGCTTGTGCAAAGTCTGGATTCACTCCGTTTGCTAAACGCTTAGCCTCTTTCACGTTTTTTTGTTGTGCAAATGACATTCCAAAAGCACCTGTAATTAAGGCTACAGATAGTAATAGTTTTTTCATAACTCGATTATTTTAATATTTATAAGTTTTATATCAAATTTTCGACTACTAATTACTCAGCTGCTTCAGAAGATTCTTCTTCTACAACATCTATACTTTCGTCTTCAATTTTTTCGCTAGACACTTTACATACCGACGCAATATGATCGTTTCTCTTCTCTAGGTTAATAAGTCTTACACCCTGAGTAGCACGTCCCATAACACGAACAGCACTCATATTAAGTCTAATAGTGATACCCGATTTATTGATAATCATTAAATCATTATCGTCAGTAACAGACTCAATGCTGATTAGTTTACCTGTTTTGTCTGTGATGTTCATTGTTTTCACACCTTTACCACCACGGAAAGTAACACGGTAATCTTTTACTTTGGTACGTTTTCCGTAACCCTCTTCCGATACCACTAAGATAGTAGGTTTGTAATGCTCTTCGATATCATCTTCCGAATCATCTCCCTCTACCTCTATTAGATCTTCTTCTTCCTCTACACCTGCAGCAGCAAATAGATCTCCCATTGCTTCTTGAGCAGGAGCTTTATCTTCCTCGGTTTCTGTAACTTCTACAGCTTCTTGAACAGCTGGTTCAACTACATCAGCAGGAATAGGAACAACAACCATGCCAATTGCTTCGTCTTGTCCATCTTCATCTAGACGAATACCTCTAACACCTGTAGCAGTTCTACCCATTGGTCTAACATCTTCTTCATTAAAGCAGATGGCTCTACCATTCTTATTAGCAATTAAGATGTAGTGATCTTTGCTTACCAATCTAACTTCAATAACGCTATCATCTTCACGAAGTGTAATTGCGTTAATTCCGTTTTGACGAGGACGAGAATATTGTTCTAAAACAGTCTTCTTAATTACCCCTTGTTTTGTACAGAATACCACGTAGTTATTGTTGATAAACTCTTCATCATTAAGGTCTTCTACTCTAAGATAAGCATTTACAGCATCTTTTCTGTCAATGTTCAATAAATTTTGAATAGCTCTACCTTTCGATGTTTTAGAACCCTCTGGAATTTCGTAAACCTTTAACCAGTAGCACTTACCAAGCTGTGTAAAGAACATCATTGTATTGTGCATCTTCGCTGGATAAATGTGCTCAATAAAGTCTTGATCACGTGTATCAGTACCTCTTGAACCTACACCACCACGGTTTTGAGATTGGAAATCGGACAATGGAGTACGCTTAATGTAACCCATGTGCGATATGGTAATAATCATCGGATCATTTGCATAGAAGTCTTCTGGATTGAACTCTTCTGATGAGTAAACGATTTCCGAACGACGCTCGTCACCATATTTATCTTTTACCTCTTGAAGCTCTTGATCAATAACTTGTTTACAAGCCTCTTCGTTCGATAGAATCTCTTTATACTCTGCAATTCTAGCCATCACTTCATCATACTCTCCGTGTAGCTGATCTTGCATCAGGCCAGTAAGCTGACGAAGTCTCATCTCTACAATAGCACGAGATTGAAGTTCTGATAGTTCGAAGCGATTCATTAAGTTTTCTATAGCTTCATTAGGGTTCTTAGCAGCACGGATAATTTTGATTACTTCATCAATATTATCAGAAGCAATGATAAGACCTTGCAGAATATGAGCACGCTCTTCTGCCTTACGAAGTTCAAACTCTGTACGACGAATTACTACTTCATGACGGTGATCAACGAAGTTAGAGATTAAATCACGTAAGTTCAATGTTCTTGGGCGTCCACCTACAAGGGCAACATTATTCACTCCGAAAGAAGTTTGTAACGCTGTCATTTTGTACAGTTTGTTTAGGACCACGTTTGCGTTTGCATCACGTTTACAATCCACCACAATACGCATACCACTACGGTCCGACTCGTCGTTTACATTTGCAATACCTTCAATACGTTTGTCAGTAACAAGGTCTGCAATGTTTTTAATTAAATCGGCTTTATTAACGTTATATGGTATCTCTGTAACTACAATCTTATCGTGAGTTTGTCCTGCTTCAATTTCAGCACGAGCACGCATAACAACACGTCCACGTCCAGTTTCGAAAGCATCTTTCACACCACTCATACCGTAGATGTAACCTCCTGTTGGGAAGTCTGGCGCTTTTACAAACTCCATCAAACCTTCAACATCAATTTCTGGATTAGCAAGGTAAGCCTGACATGCATCAATAACCTCTGTAAGGTTATGTGGAGGCATATTTGTAGCCATACCAACAGCAATACCCGATGCACCATTTACCAATAAGTTAGGAATACGTGCAGGTAGTACAACTGGTTCAGAAAGAGTGTTATCAAAGTTGGCACTAAAATCAACAGTCTCCTTATAAAGGTCTTGCATCATCTCCTCGCCCATCTTATTTAGACGAGCCTCAGTATAACGCATCGCCGCAGGGCTATCGCCATCTACCGATCCAAAGTTACCCTGTCCATCTACCAGCTTATAACGCATTGCCCAATCTTGAGCCATACGCACCATAGCAAGGTAAACCGAAAAGTCTCCATGAGGGTGATACTTACCTAGTACCTCACCCACGATTCTGGCAGATTTCTTATAAGGTTTGTCAGAAGTGTTTCCAAGTTCCATCATACCATATAATATACGGCGATGAACTGGCTTGAAACCATCTCTTACATCTGGAAGAGCACGAGAAACGATAACGGACATTGAATAGTCAATGTACGATGATTTCATCTCTTCCTCAATGTTGATTTTTATAATTCTGTCTTGTTCAAGCATTTAAAAAGATATTAATTTATAAAATGTATATTCTCTGTTAATGCCCTGTAAAAATACAACTTCTTACTGACTATTAATGAATCAATAGTGTTGCTTTATTCACCGTTACAAGGCTGTTAAGTGTGGTTTTTATCTACAATCGAATAAAAACGTCCTCTCAACTTTCAAGAAAGTAAAGATAATCAATTTTGTCTAGTATATTAACTATTTAAGCAATATTCTGAGCCTTTAAAACCAACAAATGCGAAATTTGCCCCTTTTCTTTCGATTTTAGCGACTTTATGGTTTATCGTGTGTAGTTCTAATTTCTGATTAAGCCTATTTTTACCATAAAAAGCGATTTAACGCCCTTTATTTTCGATTTTAGCCATTTTAGAACCTACTATCGTATAGAAATTGAATAAAAGTTATGATTAAAAGCAAAAAATAACTATTTTGAAAAAATATGATATTTATGAAACTTAACTTGAACCTTATAATACACTGATTATTATGTATAAATTAGATCATTTAATGGTAGAGGTAGAAGATCCTCAAACGTCGGCAGAGAGACTTGCTGATGTTTTAGGTGTACCTTTAGCGTGGGATAGCATTGCCAATCAAGACTATATAAGCGTCGGCGTAAATTTGGGCGACTTAAACATTGAATTCGTAAATTTCAAAGTCAAATTTGGAAATCCAAACTCTTTAAACATTGGCTTTACGGGTGCGGCCTTCCAAACCCACATCAGTATAGATGAAACAGAAAAGTATCTTAAAGAGAAAAGTCTAGGCTGTAAAATAGCCAACCTAGCTCAGGCTAAAAGTATTCTTACCGTAGAGGAAGATAAAATATACCCCACCCTATATTTAGTAAAATACAACTTCGATACCGATGGCTGGAAAACAAGACTTAAAAACGAGTTTAAAGCAGTTGGTGGAGGGAAATATGCCATACAAGGCTGCGAGGGGTTAAAGTTAAATGATCGTCTGCCACCAGTGATACAAGAACTTTTTGATGTAGAACCTGGTGTAAAGAATCAAATCTGTTTTAAGTGTAACATTAAAGAGACTGCTGTATTAGATAACTTAATAGAAAACCTAGAAATCGTACTATTAAGTTCTTCTTATAAAGTATAAATACTTCAAACTGCTACGGATGTGTTATAACATAACATAGCGATTATAAAACAAAATATAGGGTGCAATTACTTCAAGTAATTGCACCCTATATTTTATATCTAAAAATCTGATTTATAACTCTATTAAGCGATTATCTTCCCAGGATTGTCGGATAATACTTCAAAAATCTGTAAATCGAATACAGGCACCATACCAATCAGGTGGTTCATTATCTCGGTCGATATCCCTTCATACTCTGCCCATACAGTAGTAGCTGTAAAGAAATACAACTCAACAGGAATCCCTTTTTCTGATGGAGCTAATTGACGCACTAGTAGCGTTAACTCTTGTGCTACATGCTTATGATTTCGTAAATAGTATTGTGCATAGGCCATAAATAGGTCGTTATTTGTAACAGGTACAGCACCACCTATCAGCACCCTATCAGTATTAGAATAGTTGGCCAACTTATCCTCTATCACTTCATTTAGACAAGCTATTTTGCGGAAGTTTTCCAACTCTTGTTCCTTCATAAAACGAATACTACCTTGCTTTATAAAGATACTTTTTTTAGTTCTTCGTCCACCAGCCTCTTGCATACCTTTCCAGTTCTGGAACGAGTCCGATATTAAGGCATATGTAGGAATAGTTGTTATTGTTTTATCAAAATTTTGAACCTTTACCGAGTTTAAGTTAACCTCCAACACATTACCATCGGCATTATACTTTGGCATTGTAATCCAGTCGCCCAACTCTACCATATTATTGGCACTCATCTGTATACTACCAACGAAGCCCTTAATAGAGTCTTGGAATACCAACATCATAATGGCCGATGCCGCACCCAGTGTAGTAAGAATAGTTAAAGCAGACTTACCTGTTAAAATGGCAAAGACCACAATAAAGCCCATACCATAAAGTATTATTGAAATAACCTGAATGTAGCTATGCATCGGTTTATTCTCGAAAGCAGGTCTCTCTTGCAACACGTTGAAGAACGATTTCACCAAAGCCACCACGCTCCATATAATAAGGAGTACCAGGTATATGTCAACACATTTATGCAGTGGAGAAATCCAATCAGGATAATCTATAAATATAATATTAATCGTATTTTTAACCAGCGTGTAAGGAGCTAACAAACCTAAATAAAAAGGCAATTTATTCTGAATCAGGTAATCTAGAATCTTAATATTCGATATTTTACCAGCACGTTTAATAAAGAAACGTATAATATTATCAGCTACATACAAGAGTACGTAAACTGCCACGCCCAGCAGAATTAATAGAATTACAAGTCGTGCAACAGGAACATAGTCCTCCGAAATGCCCATTGAATTTAATAATCCTCTTACCCATTTAGCTAACACACCAGCATAAGTTTTGGTAACAGGAAGTTGTGGATCCATCATAATTGTTCTTTTTTTTCGAATTTATAAAATTATTTTTCTCTTAATAAGTAAGAATACGCAGCGGCAAAATAACCGTCAATACACTACGGGAATATGAATAAATAGCGCCTTCTGCAGTTTTATGAGCCAACTAACATAACATATATATCACTTAATTACAAATTATACTAGCCTGTATGTATATTCTTAGCAATCTATTTTAGACTTTTAAGACACTAAAAAAGCCGTTTAGACTACTAATTAGCTAAACGGCTTTATCTATTTTAAATCTTACATCAACCCTTATTAGAGTTGAACAATCCATTCATCTTTAGTTTGTTATAGGGTTTTGTGTTAAAGTGCCATTATAATCATTTATAGCCTTTTGTGGAATGAAGTATATCACACGGAAATCATTTGCTGGTATAACCTCCAAATTATTGTGTGCACCAGGGTATTTTCGCTCTAACGGCTTACCATTTCTAAATACATCGTAACTTCTTTCGGCCTGATATGCCAATTCTAGCTGACGTTCTTTATCAATACGCTCTGCTGCATTTGTAGCATCTAGATTATCATATCCACCACCAACAATAGATCGCTCTCTAATCTTATTAAGATCTTCTAAAGCATCGGCATATTTCCCCATCTTAGCACGAGCTTCTGCACGGTTAAGATACACCTCTCCAAGTCTAGAGATAACAGGAGAGTGCAAATGTAGAAGATTACCCTCTAACGAACATTTTACAACATAAAACATTGGGAAGTTTCTATTTAGTACAATTTTATTATCAATCATACCTTCCACTCTTTTATAAATTGGCGACTGATTGTTACCTGTGTTATACTTTTCAATGTAATAGGTTTGTTGCTCTTCGTTTATTGGCTTTAACTCATATTTAACCTCTACTGTTTTAGCTGTCGACACACCATTAACTACTACCATTTCAGGCTTTAAATTTCCTTTTTCGTCCACCTCTTTGGTATAAACTTTTGCATTTTCAACAGCATACAGTTTACCACCCTCGTTTAGTAAGGTCAATTGTTCGTAGTTATAACTGTTTAAATTACTCTCTGTAAGGTTTGCCTTCACATCGTAGGTATCTCTAACAAATCTAAATACAGGAGTAGTTTTGCCCTCTTTTTTCTCATAGTTTGGGCTGATAAATGCAGCACGAGCATCTACCATATTATACGATTCCTCTCTCCAGTCATTTCTTCCTGTCTCATTCAGCATAGAGATGTATTTTTCACTCGAATACATTTCTCCCCATCCCGTACCTTTAATAGTAGCATACATACCACCAATTGTATAGTAATAATCTCCACCAGTAAATTCGCTCTCTTTACGTTTAATAGCAAAAATAGTTTCCGCATTATTTTCGGGAGTCAGCGTATTGTATAACATAAACTGCTCTCTGCCTAACAACTCATACTTACCCGATTCTATCACTAGCGTAGCATATTTTTCGGCCAATTTTGCATACTCTACATTTGGGTTTTCATAAGTACCACTCATAAATAGATACACCCTAGATAGCAATGCCTGAGTAGCCTCTTTCGTACCACGTATTTTGCTTAACTTATTCTCGTCATTAAATAATCTTTCGGCATTTTCTAAATCTTCAATAACTTGTTTGTAAGTCTCTGCAACGGTAGCTCTATTAGGAAGCTTTCCAAAAATATCGTCAGGAGTACCATTTACGATTGGCACGCCTAAATTCTTTTCAGGATTATCATAATAAGGTCTTCCAAAGGCTCTACAGAGGTAAAAGTACATCATGCCACGCATAAAGTAGCACTCTGCCAAGTTATTATCTACAAAAGCACTTTGTCCCTCTTCAATTGTCTTAATAACATTCGATGCATTTGCTATAACCCGATAACTATCGTGCCACATAGAGTTTAATCTATAATTATCTGGAGTTCTTATAAACGATATAAATTCAAAGAAAGCATCGGTAGAGTAGCCACGAATATTAATATTATCGCCAGCATATTCGCCACATCTATGCATAGGGTCTGTCCAGTTCTTTAATGATGCATAGCAGCCATTCATTACGTAAGGCAAATAAGTTTCGGGGCTTTTATCTATATCATCTTTATTGATGGATGATTTTGGGAATCGATCAATGTTGCAACCTGTTGCTATAAACAGCAGTGCAAAGAGTATATATTTTATCTTTTTCATATCAAGTCAAATTATAAAGTAATATTAACACCAAACATAAATTTACGTACAGATGGGTAAACAGAAGGTCCTGTAGAGCTAGATATCTTTCCATCTATAATCGGAATTTCTGGGTCAACTCCAGAGTATGGGGTAATGGTAAATAAATTCTCTCCAGTAACGAATACTCTTAAGTTAGAGATGTAATATTGTGGTAAGTAAAAGTTATAACCAAGTGTAAGCGAACGCAGTTTAAAGTAGTTCGAACTCTCTAAATAACGTGACGATACACCATTAGCTCTTGTACCATTCTGATAAATTGCTTTTGGGTGAGTTGCATTGTCTCCTGGTTTCTCCCAACGACTCCAGCCCGATTTTAACTTCATTTGGTTACGATCTGTGTATGCACCATCCGAGTCGTATTCTGTTCTAGAATAGTTGTAAATTTTGCCACCAAACGAAAAACCAAAGTTTGCACTTAGATCAAAATCCTTGTATTTAAAGTTGGTAGATACTCCTCCAAACACATCAGGAGCAGAACTCTTATAGATTACTTTTTGAGCTTTACTATAGTTTTCGGTAGTCTCTCTACTTCTAGAACCATCTTCGTTCAGCGTATTAGTATACCACATTGGAGCCCCTGTATCTTTATTAACTCCAGCCCACTCTGCCAAGTAAAACATATCACTATCGTATCCACTCTTTAAAATTTTGTCTGCTGTACCAGCCGCATTTAAACCGTCGCCAACAATAATTTCCGATCTCTCTCCATACAACTCTTTTACTCTATTTTTATTGTGTCCCAAGTTTAAATCTACCGACCATAAAATGTCTTCAGTAGAGATTATATCGCCACCAATGCTCAACTCAACACCTGTATTTTTAACTTTACCAATGTTTCTCCAAACACTACTAACACCAGTTACAGCACTTACAGGTACTGCATAAAGCATATTATCGGTTATTTTATAATAGTAATCTAAATTCATTCTGAATCTTTGGAATAGCGATAAATCTAATCCTAAACCTGTGGTATATGTCTTCTCCCATGTTAGGTCTTTATTCCCTATTTGGCTCAATAATAACCCGCTCTCTTCGTCGTAAGATTCGCTTCCAGAATATAAATTATATTGAGGGTACAACTGATTTGGCTTGTTCCCCACCGTACCAAAAGAGGCACGAAGCTTTAGCTCGTCCACCCAGTCGGCATTAAACCAAGCTTCTCTGTTTACATTCCAACCACCACTAATAGAGTAGAAATTACCATACTTTTCATTATCTCCGAAGTTAGATGCACCATCTCTACGCACCGAGAATTGCGCTAGATACCTGTTATCGTATGCATAATGTGCATTGAAGAAATAAGATTGCATAGCACTCTCGTTAATATACCCTTTTGTCTTTTCAGGTACAGCTACAACATTTAACACACCCAATCCTGGAATAAAACCCGTACCAGAAACATCAGTAACCTTTAATTTATAGTCGTTATACTCGTAACCCAATAGCGCATTTACAGAGTGTTTACCAAAAGCTTTGTTGAAGTTTAAAACTTGGCTAGTATATTTACGCATCGTATAATATTGATAGTCTCCAATTCTACCATTAACAGACTCTCCAGAAGACGAGCGTGGATCTGTATAAGAGGCACTGTTGTAGTAGTTCCACTTCACATTATTAACCGATGCAAAGCTTAACCAATCTGTAAAGTCCACTTTAAAATCTACACCACCAACGAATTCATACTTTTCTACTTTAGTATTATTCCATTGTAAATCTTTTACATAGTTGGTAGAGTTACTATTAAACCACAATTCAGAACGATGGTCAACAATATTCCCATCTTTATCGAACGGAGAATCCCATGGCATATTCGAATACATAGCCGATGTAGAGTGCTGTCTATTCATTGTCTTTGTACGAGATCCAGCAGCATTTGGCTTTATAGTAAGAAACTTAAACGGTGTATATTCCGATTTAAATCTAAAACTATACTTCGTATAGTCAAATCCTCTTACAGCTCCATCTTCATCATACACTCCCATAGAGAAAAATGAACGCAATTTTTTAGTACCACCATTTAATGATAGGTTATAATCTTGAGCCATTCCTGTATGTGTAGCAAAATCCCACCAGTCGAAGTTTTGATTTCTTAACTCTGGAGTCCAGATTTGATTTGATGTAAGGGCCTGATTATTATCTAAACTATCAAAATAGTCGTACAGTTGGCTTCCATTCATCATTTTAAGCCTACCATTATTTAATTTAGTAATACCCACTTTTGACGAGAAGTTTACTTGCAGGTCTTCACTCTTAGGTCTTTTAGTAGTAATTACAATTACACCATTAGCCCCTTGCGAACCATAAATAGCAGTAGAAGCAGCATCTTTTAAGATGGACATAGACTCTATATCTGCAGGATTCAGTGCCCCTGCATCTGTTCCCATAATAGTTCCATCTACTACCCATAGTGGGCTTGTACTTCCATTAATGGTAGATTTTCCACGAATCATAACAGCACCCACCGAACCAGGTTGTCCAGAGCCAGGTGCAACATACACACCAGGAGCTTTACTACTTAGCATATTCTCTACCGATGGAGAAGTTACATCTTTTAGTTTATCATTTTTTATGACTTGCATTGCTCCTGTCAAGCTCTCCTTTTTCTGCACCGTATAACCCACCACAACTACCTCGTCAAGAAGCTCTGTATCTTCTATAAGGTGTATTTTTTGGACTCCCTGAGTCGCTTTCACATCTAGTGTTTTGTACCCAATGTAAGATACAGTTAAGGTTGCCCCTATTGGAGCGTCCAGCTCATACTCTCCATCTATATTTGTAATTGTTCCCACAGCTTTCTCCTTATAGAAGATATTGGCCCCTATGATAGGTTCTTTAGTCTGCGAATCAATAACAACTCCTTTAATAATGTTTTTTTGTTGGTCAACTTGATAGGATGTGTACTCCTTCTTTGTATTGTTTTCAGCAATAGCTACGTTAGGCATAACTAGGCCACCAAAAACTAATGAAGCTAGCATTATCCTACTAAATTTAAATTTTGTGTAATTCATAGTTTATTTAAATTAGTATTATAAATAGCATCAACCATGGTTATTTGGTCGATATATAATTTCTGTTAACATACGCACAATATAAATTAAATATTATATAATAACTATTATTAAATGTGAAATAGTTAGTTTGCTAAATAGCAAAAAATTAGACAAAAGTGGTATTTACTGGCATATTTTATGTTTGTAATACACGCTATTTATTAAATAACCTACTGATGTTTAATTTATGTTACAAACATATAACTCATCAAAAAGCCCATACTACCACGTGATTTTTAATGACTTACAACAACACAAAGCTACGTTGCCGACATACCCCTGGCTTATCGGCAACAAGCTTGAGGTAAGTCGCCGACCAACACGAGGTATGTCGGCAATGAACAAAGAGCCCCATTACCCCTTGCTACAGAGCCTATAACTAGGGGTAAGTGAATAAAAAAAGTCCTACATCGGCTTTCGCCGTTGCAAGACTTTACAACTATTAATATTAAATATAAAAATCGATTTATTTCTGGGCTATATCTCTATATATTTTTTGCAGCAATGCCTTTCCTTCCTGTTGCAAGCTATCTACACCATCTCCCCTTTTCCATGTAGGTTCATTGGTTACTAAATTATATACAAAGCCATTGTTCCCTTTTATCAGCCCCAAACAACCAGCATGCGAGAAGTATGCAAAGTGAGGAGCATTGTCGTCTAGCATATCATTACCAAATATAATCTCTGCTGCCGATATGTTTAACTGTCCCAATACGGTAGATACAATATCCATTTGAGACCCAATAGTATCTATTACACGTGGCTCTAAAATAGCCCCACCTGTCCAGATTAATGGAATTTCGTAACGACGCTCTTCATATTTTTCAATTCCTTCTGGATAAGCTCCGTAATGATCTGGTACAAATATAACCAAACTATTGTCCCATCTATCAAATTTCCTTAAAGAAGTTATAAAATTTCCAATGCAGTGGTCTGTATAGGCAAAGGCATTGGGTTTTGGTTCGTTAAACGCATTATAAGGAACTTCAAAAGGCTCATGACTACTTGAAGTCTGTATGATATGCAACTGAGGGGCCTTACTACTATTGTTGGTAATATCGCTCAGGGCTCTTTCAAAAACGAAATGGTCGTGCACACCCCACTTACTTAACTTTTCGGTAATTGGAAAATCCTTGTCCGATACGATGTGTTCAAATCCTTGACGTTTTAAATAGGCATTTAGATTGGTAAAATTAATATCACCTCCATAAAAATAGTTCAATTCATAGCCAACCTCTTTCAGCAGTTTACCAATACCCGATAGTTTTGACGATTTACGTGGGTATTTTAAGATGCTTGTAGAGGGCTGAGAGGGATATCCACTTAAAATGGCAGTTAGTCCACGGTCGGTACGAAAACTGTTGGCATAAAAGTTCGAAAAGTAAACCGATTCTTTTGCCAATGCATTTAGCTCTGGAGTAATTTCTTGTCCATCTATTTTACTATTCATCAGTGCAGTAGAAAAACTCTCTAGCACCACGATGTAAATATCTGGTCGGTCGGTATTCAGCAAGAGCTGTCTGCTTACTTCGGGAGCTTTTCTCTCATAGAGCTTCTCTACTAAGGCAGTCATTTCTTCGGTTTTATAAAACTGATACTGCTTACCCAGTTTATCGCCTTTCATTAAAGACTCCATAAAGCTAAATGCTGGGTTTATGGCCGCCTGATTCAAACGGTCGTTGTCCGAGAAGTAGGCGCGTCCCGTATTCATTGTCGATACAGTCCATCCACCACGAATACCTAAAAACACCACTCCTCCAATAAGGAGTAGCACTAGTGTAGTCATTGCTTTTTGGCTAGTTGGATAAGTCCAATACTTATGCCTCAGTGCATCTGTATTAATTGATTTATAGATTACATACCCATATACTACCACCAAAACAAGTGCAAGTATATACTCTTTAAAGGTTCCACTAGCTAAAGCACTCTTTGGCGACGATAGGAAATAGAATACAGGAGTAGTATCTAGTCGGAAGTCCCAATAACTAAACAGTCCCATATCTACCACATATATAATCGCCACGACAATACCAAACAACACAGTGTATGCTCTCAAAAAATAGAGCATATATTTGCCCGGTAAAAAGGTAGCCACAATACTGGCCAATAGTGGCACAGCTGTAAGGTAACAAGCCATACTAACATCCATCGAGAAGCCTGCACGAATAACAGACCAAATGGTTCCCCAGTCTTTATCAATAAAGAGCTCGGAGTTGTAAAACATAAATATCGGTTTCTGCACTACGAAGAAGACCAAAAAGGCTAAAAAAATCAGTAGTACAGGAATTGTTCTTCTCAACATAATTGTTTAATTCTATTTTGATTACAAATATATTAAAAAAACGAGTGCACTGTTGTTGTACACACCTGTTTTTAGAAGCTACTATCTACGGTGGTATTTCTATTCTCTTTGCTTTTTGGCAGAGTTGGATTTATGGCTTCTGTTGCTTTTTGGAGCTTGTTCTCTTCTGTAATAGCAGCATCCGAAGCCTCTATAAAGAGATCTGTTGTGCTGCTGTCTAATTCTGCACCCTCATCTGTAGTGGGTAGTGTAGAATTCTCTTCATTACCCATGTAAAAATATTTGTTCCGAATATCGGCAGGTGTAAAATAGAGGATTAGTGGCAATGAAGGGTTCTGAAATCTGTACAATTCTGTTTTTTTATTCCTCGGAGAGAAGCCATCATTTAGCGCTCTATGCAACTCTGTAAGTCCCTCTTTATTACTTGGCGTTACAGATAAAAACAGATTAGTCGATATGTTAAATATAAAAGCAAATATCACCAATGATACTACAATATTGCCCACACTTCTTTTGGGCGGGTATAGCACAAATATAGATACACTTCGCATTAATGGTTTGTAAATTAAATAGGCTATCGTCATTGTTAAAGCCAACGTTACAAACTGCCCTTTTAAGTCGTGGTTTGCAAATGCAGCCACATATTGTTTAACGTTAAGCAGACTTAATTCTGCCTTGACTACTGATCTGTAACGAAATAAAAGTGCAAACCCCACCCCTACTATTGATGCCATAAAGAGTGTATAAAACTTTAGAAGAGTTGCTACCAGATTTTTACCAGGCATAAAGAGGGCAACAACACCCAATATGGCAGGTGTAAGTGTCAGCAAATAGATGGTTTGAATGTTACTGGCTAGTCCATATACTATGGTATTGGTTACTACTATTTCATCTCTGTAAATGAAGAAAAATAGAATAAACATCAGCAGAAAAGAGAATAGTAATTTGAAAGTGTATCGTAAATAGATTTTTGTGGGCGACATTTATAGTTAATATTTAGGGATTATTATTTTCGCCGCTAAGATAAGTCTTTTAACCGTATGGTTACAAAAAAAGTGTTATAGATAATGATTGGTTACCTACAACACCTTATATATTCGTTGCTATGCTTCTGTTAAATACGTGCAAATATGCCTAGTCTAAAGCCCCAGTTACGCACGTGTTCTGTGCAAGATTCGACCTTATTATTAGAAAACGTATAGTAAATTGCTGCTTTAAAACCACATATACGCCCCATTCTAAAAGGATAAGTTACAAAACCAGCCTCGGGCGATGTATAGAAAGCCCAGCTAGAGGTGTTAAACTTAAATACGTTGTGGTAAGTTGTCTCTTCAATATAACTACAACCCACCTTTAGGCCGATATATGGCTCTATAATCCGATCGGGCAAGAAGTTTACATTGGTAAAGAAGCCAAACGGCACTTGAAACATCGAGTACAACCTATCAGTATTGACCGTATAATCGGGATAGTGTTGGGTCTCTCTTGCAAAATATTTTCTATTGGTATGCCACGATACAAAACTACCTAGGTCAATTCTTTTAGATACGTGGTACCCCATCTCTATTTGGGCACCCCATCCACTAAACTCATTGGCTGTATGGTTGTTGAAATTTGAATTAAACTGCCAACTGCCCGATATAACAAAGGGTCCTGGTGCATTATCGCCCTGTGCTTTAACAGAAGTTGTGGCACAGACCATCAATAAAAGCACTACAAATAAAGAGGTTGTTAAGCGTCTATTTTTGTCGTTTTTATTCATGTACTTCAGCTGTTTTAGGAGTTATATAGGGCGATTGTTCAAAAGCTTGAGATATGGCACGGCACACTCTATCTTCTTTAAAATCATTGTCTAAATCGGGCAATCCTACTGCCGATGCCAACCACACTAGAGGCTTAACCACAACAGAGTCTGTAGATGCTGGAGTGGGCTTAGCTTGATGATCTAACATAATAATTTCGAATGTACCTATTTCGTACGCATAGTACTTCATTGACGATGTAGGTAGGTAACCCAATGTCCAATTGTTGTGCCATTGGTTCCAGATAGTCCACCACTCGCGCGTAATATCTTCTTTAACCCTTATAAAATAGACAACAGCCATAGATAAATCAACCCCTTCGTCTAATTGAGGGCTTTTCTGATATCCTCTAGCCTGAAGTTGCTGGTCTATCTCGTCCAACATTAATTGTGCTCTGAAACTTGTATCGTAATGCCACTCTTTATTATCGGCAGTATTAACGTCGTCGTAAAGGTAAATTCTATTCTCTATATAATAAGTTGGTTTATGAGCAAAGTTAAACGCAGTATCTCTTTGTGTTACCACCACGTACGAGTCGTCTATTTTATCTAAGTCAACCCCCTTACCACAGCCTATAAATGGCAGCAGAAGTAGCATACACATTATAAATAGTATTCTAGTTTTATTCATATTTTAATCGCTATCGTACAATATACGATTTATAGTATCGTAATGGGCCATAAGGCTAAAAGGTACGTTTTGAATACAAAAATATTAACATTTTACATTTCATGCTACTCTTCATACACTTTATAGCTTTTATTGCAGACTTTTTGTTGAATTTAAATGATTCGTCCCACAATTCTATTACAGAATGCAGGACGATACTTCATTTTTATAGCATAAATAACCCTGTTATTTAATATATCTAGCACTGACGGCTTGATAGTGAGCTATACTTCGTAACTCCATTTTTTCATCTATAGTGTGTTGCTCCAACTGCTCTATTTTATTCCCTTTTCGAATCGCTAAATGCTGTTCTACCTCTCTTATAGGCGATAAGATGGTAAATACATCGTCTTCCAAATAGCCTAAATTCTGATAAGTGGCTATAAAGGCTTTTGATATATAGTGAGGACTTAAAACATTACATCCGTAAAAGTAAGAGGGATACGAGAAGTGTAACAGCCCAAAAAGTGTGGGCATAACATCTATTTGCGAAGTAAGGTGGTCTATGCGTTGTGGTTCTATATAACCAGGGGCATATATTAAAGCTGGTATGTGGTACTTGTCTAGTGGAATGGATGTTTTACCCGAACTAGATGCACAATGATCTGCCACGATGATAAATACCGTTTGGTTAAACCAAGGCTTCTGCTTTGCCGCTTCAATAAACTTACCTATCGCATAATCGGTGTATTTTACCCCACCAGCTCTAGATTTAGATTGTGCCGATATATCTATTTTACCTTCAGGATAGGTAAAAGGTCGGTGGTTGCTTGTGGTCATGATGTGTGCAAAGAAAGGTCTATTAGTTTTGCTATTTTCGTCTAGCTCTTTCAATGCTTTGTTGTACATATCTTCGTCGCATACACCCCAAATGTTGCTAAAGGTTACTTCATCTTTTGCAAAGTTCTTTTTATCTACGATATCGTACCCATTCCCCTCGAAAAAAGTCTTCATGTTATCAAAATAACTATCGCCACCGTAGAAGAATTGCACAGAGTAACCACGCTCTTTAAGTAGTGCACCAGTGGTAAATAAATTTTGATTATTCTTCTGTTTTACCACACTACCACCAGGTGTTGGAGGTGTGCAAAGTGTTAGAGCTTCAAGCCCACGTACAGTTCTATTTCCTGTTGCATACAGTTGTGTAAAGAAGAGAGATTCTTCTGCCAGTTGGTCTAAATAGGGAGTTAGCCCCTCTTTATTTCCAAACTGTGCCATAAAAGATGCACTTAAACTCTCTACAGTAATTAAGACTATATTTTTATGCACTTCGGGTACAGAGTCTTGTACAAAATGCAAGTTGTATGCTCCTGTACTGCCATAAAAACTACATAGCTCTTTCATGGCTTCATCTTTAGATATTGTACGATAAAAGTCGGGATAACTTAGCTCGCTATGCACAAAAGCATCGCAGAACTTGTAACTTCCATTGGCTTGTAACTCATTTACATAGATATTATCTTCATCTTTTAGAGAGTGTGTAACACTTAATATAGAGTACGATACTACCGATAGCAATATATAAAGTAGGCTGATGCCTAGCTTGTACACTCCTGTGCTAAGATTTTTAAATAGGCTACTGCTATTGCGTACCATAAAGTAAGTTATTGTTAGTGCAACTATGCACAATAGCGTAAAGAGTGGAATAATAGGGTACGATTCCATTATGTTCCCTATAACTTCGTTGGTGTAGATCAAATAATCTACAGCTATGAAGTTAAAACGAACGCCAAACTCGTCCCAGAAAAAATACTCACTAGTAGCTATCAGCAGTAGTGAAAGGACATAAAGCAGTGTAATAACATAGACACAAACTTTGCTCCAAACATGGCGAACTGCTGGTACGAAAAGACGAATTGTGTAACTGATTAATTTATACGAGAAAAGTATTTTTGCTATTTTGGGTACTACACTACCATACTCGTCAAAAATAGTATTGAAGAAGAATGTGTAGCAAAATAGTAGCGACCAAAGTAGTAACAGCAAGTAACTCCATGGAGCTTTGTACTTTCTATTGCTTAGCGTAAGCAGACATACCCATATAAAGAAAAGCGAAATAATACCTACAGCAACATCGTTTATTGTACCCACAACAAACAGTTTACATACCTCCAGAAAATGGAGACTACTATCGGCAGGAGATGTTAAAATTAAAACTATGCGTGTTAAGAAACCAAGCACTATGGCCAAGAGTAGTAAACGCGTAAAGAAAAAGCTAAAAAGAGTACTCTTTTTAGTAGAGAAAACGCTTGAGAAAGTCTTCATATATTTACCTAAAAATTTGATGCAAAATTACATTTTTGTCATTTAGTAATTTTGCATCAAACCATAAAAAGATCATCTTTTTTAGATAAATTAAATAAAATACTCCAAATTATTCATTGTTAATGAGCCTGTTTATGTGCTTTCTTTGTCGTTAAACTTAACTCTATACTGAAGTAATAGTAAATCATTTTACATAAAAACAATGCTATCCCTGTCGAACCAGCTATTAACATG
This sequence comes from Bacteroides sp., assembly GCA_030151885.1. Lineage (GTDB taxonomy): Bacteria > Bacteroidota > Bacteroidia > Bacteroidales > Bacteroidaceae > Bacteroides_E. Next base: position 5,964 of record JASLCG010000057.1, on the reverse strand, counting down.
GTGGTTAAAAAGTCGGTTTTCAAAACAAGCACAGTATATATAAATACTCCTATCAGCAGTAGTAGGCTAAAGTAGTTAAATAGCATTGTAAAATTGCTGGGCTTTACTTCATGATCGCACGTAGCACAGCGCCAAGTAGATTTCTTTTTGAGGGTTAAAAGTTTTAAAAACGGTTGCGTATGCCCACAATATGGACAAGAGAATTTATTTTTCATAGCACGTCAATTTTATAGTTAGTAGTTTATTCTTTTAATAAGGTATTAATAATCATTTAAAAACTAAATTTTAGAAAGGCTAATTTCGGCTAAATAGCTGTTTTTATGCTTTATAACAGATTTTAGGACTATAAATAACAGTCTATTAACTCTTTATGTATTATTCTAAGCTTGGTAAAGTAGAAAAGAGTAGATTTAGCTATTTAGTTAAATGTTACACAAAAGATAAATTGAAGATTATTCTGTATTAAGAGGCTTTGTATGTCTAGAATTGCGAAGTTTTCTATGTAATGAAAGAGGAGTTATCTGCCCTCTTTTAGTGCCATATTTAGCTTTATATCGGGGCGTTTTGCCCACTATTCTTTTCTTTTTAGCTTACTAAGAAACGTTATATTCTAAGGAATTAAGTGGAAATACTGCACTATTTTTTATTCCTTTGTGCCCTAGATATACATAAACATCTTATTATGACTGATTTTAGTAGACTACACAAGCAGATTGCTTTTATACACGAAGTAGATAAAATAAAATTCATTTTACGACGCACTCGTCTTTTCAATAGCGACAGAAGAGAGAATGATGCAGAGCATAGTTGGCATTTGGCGCTTATGGCAATGGTGCTAGAAGAGCATGCTAATGAACCTGTTAATATTCTTAGGGTTATTAAGATGGTGCTGATTCATGATATTGTTGAGATTGATGCTGGAGATGTATTCTTTTACGATAAAACACAGAGTCACGACAATAGACCCGAAGAGTATGAAGCGGCTAAACGTATTTTTGGTTTACTGCCAGAAGATCAGGCAAAGGAGCTTATTGCATTGTGGGAAGAGTTTGAAGAACAAAAATCGTTCGATGCTAAGTTTGCAAGGGTACTAGATAGACTTGAACCTCTGTTACAAAATGCTTCTAACCAGGGAGGTACATGGATGGAACACGATGTTCGTTTTGACGAAGTATTGGCTAGTAAACTCGTTATGAAAGAGGCTGCTACCCCACTTTGGCATTATGTAAACGAGGTTTTAGAAGAATCGGTAGAGCGTGGAATTTTAAAACGATAAACCATATATACATATTATTAGGTGCTAGATAACAAGCTCCATCTGTTGAATTGAGGTGAAGCTTGTTATTTTTTTATAGCCTCTATACGTCGCTCTATTAAATGTATATACGCTTCTTGGAGAGAGGCAGATAAAAATGACATCTGTATAAATTCATACCAACGTGGTGCAACTCTTATAAATTTATTAAATATATTCTCTATAACCTTCTCATTAAGCCCTGAGTGGCTCATAGCATAAACAAAATCTTCTTTCTTGAGTTTGCTCTTCTTTCCTCGCAAAGATAGTGCCAGCTCCTCTTTATCTTGTGGCATTACGAGTAGCGTAGCCAACATATCGTAGCATGGAGTTAATGTATATATCCCCTTTTTAATGCTATAAATAGAGAAGTTTTTAAGGTGCATATCCGAGTTTCCTGTAATCCAACAAAAGAGTACTTGCTCCCAGAAAAGTGCTAAATCTAACAGCGGTGCAGTAGAGTATTTTAATATTACCTTGGCTATCTGCTCGTAAGAGCCTTTATATTTGTATTCGGTTAAGCGCTCTGCCAACTGACAAAGATCTTCCATAGGAATTTTATTCCCTTTTGCATCTCTATCAATACGCTTGGTAATGTAGGCTAGTTTGCCATCTGCAAAACGTATTAAGCTGTGTGGTACGGTCTTTATTTTGGCCAACGTTGCAAGGTGCATGGTTAAGTCTTCATTCTCGGGCAGTTGTTCGTATAGCTCTGTTTGTGGTTTAAGTATATATTTTCCCCATAACCCTACGATGGTAAATTTCTTCTCTTTTCCCTTCTCCTTACTCTCTAAGTTTAAAGATAGCTTAGGCTGTACGCCTGTTAAGGTAGTTTGACTCTGAATAACCTGCACAGCCATTTTTTTTATCTCCTCGTGTGTATTCTTTAACAGAGGAGCTTTTTCTTGTCCAAAAAAAGCTTTTGAACACTTCGGATGATAATCTACCATCTCCTGCTCTAACGGCTTATAACAATATAAACACCTTTTTACCATTCTATTAATCTGTTATTTCTCTTACACTAACTGCCCCAATACAGTCGTTACAACACGCCAGTAATAGGGACATTCTATCTTTAGCACTTATCTTCCAAGTATCTTCTGCTATATCTAACAACCACCCCTCTGGAATTAGTCCATCAAAAAAAGGGAATAAAATGGTTGAATGATATGCTTCCTTAGATAGCGGAAGTGTTAAGCTGATTGGAGTTGCATTTTTTGAAGTGAGGTACTCTTTGATGTATTGAAAAGTGTACCCTTCATCATGCTCGGTTAAAACTCCAGCCAACTCTTTCTTAAAATATATATTGGCACGCTTCATACTACTTAATCATTTTTTTTAACAGGTTCTAGTGCAGCCCCAAAAAGCGCCAATACTTGATTTACTTTATCCATTCGAAGTGTATTTTTACCCTGCTCCAAATCTCGAATAAAGCGAACCCCTACTCCAGATCTTTCGGAGAGCTCCAACTGTGTAAGCCCAAAAAGCTTTCGTTGTTCCTTTATAAAATCTGATAAATTCATATTAAAGTCATTTAAATTATACCCGAACGGGTACAATATAGCTATTAGTTTTTAATATTATACCCGATAAGGTATAATTTAACCATATATCAGTAGTTTTATACCCGAACGGGTATATATTGATGTTAACGCCGCGATAAATCGAGCTCCTGATTGAGTAGCTAATTATAAAATTGATAACTTTGCTACTCTTAATGATTCAACAACTATGAGCGCTTTAAATTTACCAGCAGCCCAGCTTAAAATAACTAATGATAATGGTGTTCCGTATGTATTCGACATATTGCGCCACAAGAGTATTCAAATTACCCCTGAAGAGTGGGTACGTCAGCACTTTGTACACTATTTAATCAACGAAAAAGGCTATCCGAAGTCATTAATGGGTAATGAGATTTTACTACATCTAAATGGAATGCAACGCAGATGCGATACCGTAGTGTACGATAAAACGCTACAACCGCTTGTTATTGTTGAATACAAGGCGCCACATATTAAAATAACACAAGATGTGTTTAACCAAATTTGCCGATATAATTACGTGCTTAAAGTACAGTACCTCATTGTAAGTAACGGGTTAAATCACTACTGCTGTAAGGTAGATTACGAGCATAAAACGTGCCAGTTTCTAAGTGATATCCCCCATTATACACTCTTGTAAGCACCTAGTTAGCTTCTTTTCTTTGTTCGAAAGCCACAAATACAGAATACAAAAATATTAATCCAAGCCACAGTACTTATTATGGCAGATATGAGCCAAGCAATTTGATAATCTTTTGCGCAAGAAATGGCACGTACTGGTCTATCTGTAAAGATAGATAGAAGTGTATTGGCGGGGCCGTTAATACCATGCCACACACCTGTTAGCCATGGTTTATAATGTATTTCTGTTGATATTAAAGCATACTTATTCGCAATAAATAATGCTATTAAAAGTGTACAAATAGAGAGTAAACGCTTTTTCATATTATCTCTTAGGTTGTTATTATGTTGTGTTTATTTTTAGAGATTTCTAATATAGCACATAAAAGGGGAAAGTTGAATCTACTTTTGTAGTATTAACACATAAAAGATAGAAGTAGGTTGACATATTTTGGCATAAGTATATACTACAAACCCCACAAAAAAAAGAGATGTAACAGTTAAATATGCACTGCTATAAACTTAGTTTTGTGGGGTTTATTGTATTGCACTTTTCTGTGTGCTATACCTGTTTTACAGATTTCTATTCATCAGCCTGTGGCTAGCCATCTCTTCGTACTTTGTACCAGGACGGCCGTAATTTGCATACGGGTAGATAGATATTCCACCACGTGGAGTGAAAATACCAGTAACTTCAATGTATCGTGGATCCATCAGTTTAATCAGGTCTTTCATGATGATATTTACACAATCTTCGTGAAAAGCGCCGTGATTTCTAAAGCTAAATAGGTAAAGCTTCAAGCTTTTACTCTCCACCATTTTAATATCGGGCACATAACTGATGCGTATTTCAGCAAAATCGGGTTGACCAGTAATAGGGCAAAGGCTCGTAAACTCTGGACAGTTAAACTGTACCCAATAGTCGTTACCTGGATGTTTGTTGTCAAATGCCTCTAATACTTCTGGAGCATAATCGTCTTTATATACAGTATTAGCCCCTAAAGCCGATAGTTGTTCTCTTAACTCTTCGTCTTTTCTCATCTGTTTTTTCTCTTTAAATAGGTTTCTAATCCGTGGTTGCGTAGCTTACAAGAAGGACAGTGTCCGCAGCCATCTGCCACCACACCATTATAACAAGTTAATGTACGGTTGCGAACTAGGTTGAACACACCTAATTGATCGGATAGTTCCCACACCTCACTCTTATCTAGCCACATTAAAGGCGTATGCAATACAAACTGTTGGTCCATAGCTGTATTAATAGCCAAATTTGCAGCCTGAATAAAATTGAATCTACAATCAGGATATCCACTAAAATCGGTTTCGGACACTCCCGTAACAATGTGTTGTACTTTATGCTCGTATGCAAAAACAGCAGCCATACTCAAGAAGAATAGGTTTCTGCCTGGCACAAAGGTGTTGGGGAGGTCATTCCCCTCTTCCATCTCTACACTTGTATCTGTAAGAGAGTTAACGCTCAACTTTGATATAAAGTGGGCATCCATTACGTGGAACTCTACCCCAGCCTCTTGTGCAAGTTCTCGAGCTATATCTACCTCATTTTCATGCTTCTGACCATATGCAAATGCAATGGCATAGACTTTAGTAAATCGCTTTTTTGCCCAATAAAGGCAAGTCGTAGAGTCTTGTCCTCCACTAAAAAGCACAATTGCCGACTTATTTTCCATCTGCTTTAAATGTCTTTGAAACTCAAATTGTACGATATATTCTCGTCGAACGTGTCGATGCCTTCAATCTCTTTTACCCTCTTCACTACAATAATGGTAAGCGGAAGCACAATGATTTCGTACACCGTTTTTAATACCACCTGTATAAGAATAAGGTTAAGAACACTGCTGACAGGAATAATTCCTCCGAAAGCAATTGGGAAGAAGATAACCGAATCGCCAGCCTCGCCAATAATGGTAGAGATAATGGCACGTGCAGAGAAGTTCTTACCCTGACTGGCTACCTTCATTTTACTCATGACCATTGCATTAAGAAATGAGCCCACCAAGAATGCGATTAAACTGGCAAACACAATACGTGGAGCCAATCCAAATACAAAGTCGAAGTGTTCGGCACCTTGCCAATGCTCGGGCGATGGGAATTTTGTTGCCAACATACCCAAACCTACAGTCATAAAGTTCATGGCAAAGCCTAACCAAATAATTAGTTTAGCCTTCTTAAAGCCATACACCTCTACAATAGCATCGTTAATGATGTACGATATCGGAAAAATTAATAACCCGGCACTTACAGAGAAGTCGCCATAAACGTGAATTAGTTTTGTATTGAACATATTCGCCATAATAAGGCAAACATTGAACAACACAGCCATTAATACAAATGGCGTTGAAAATTTCTGTTTCATTTACTCTTGTTTTTTACGTGGTTGACCAAGCACACGATTCCTGCCCTAGGAAACGGACAGAAATAGATTAATATTTATTTTGCGGGTGCAAATATAGCCTTTTTAATGAGAACTTAAGGGGTTTAATGAAAAAA
>JASLCG010000031.1 GCA_030151885.1 Bacteroides sp. | reverse complement strand
AAGACTCCTCTAATATCTGGAAGTTTTTCTTCCTCTAGGTTATCCCATATAGCATCACTTGTAAATAAGAATGTAGATTCAGAGTGATTTACAATGTGGTGTACATCATTTGGGTTAAAGTCTTGAAGTATAGGTACAATTATAGCACCATAGGTAATAGTGGCCATATAAGCTATACACCATTTAGCATTGTTTTTTCCAATTAAGGATATTTTATCGCCGCGGCGTAATTTACAATGTTCGAAAAGAAGATGAAGCTTAGCAACTTCTTTAGCTACTTCTCCGTATGTATAACTATTATTTTCACCATAATCAGAGTAACAAGGTAAATCCCAATTATCTCTGAAACTATGTTCATATAACTTTATAAAGTTCTCTTTAATCATTGCACGTAACGTGTTATTTTGAGCAAAAGTATGAATAAATTTGTAAGTTTAAAGCCTTTTATAGGATAACAACCTTTTGAGATAACAAATTTTAAGTATAATAATGAGTAACTTTGCAGTAAACTCATTTTTTTTAGAAAAAACAATGATAGATCAAAGTATATTTCAAAATAAAAAGGCTGCATACTATACTTTAGGATGTAAGCTCAATTTTTCTGAAACTTCAACTTTTGGTAGAGTGCTTAAAGAGCATGGTGTCAGAACTGTAAGGGGGAAAGAAAAAGCAGATATTTGTATTATAAACACTTGTTCTGTTACAGAGATGGCAGATAAAAAGTGTCGTCAAGCAATTAAACGTATGATGCGTGAACACCCTGGTGCATTTATAGTAGTAACAGGTTGTTATGCTCAATTAAAGCCGGAAGAGATAACAGGCATTGAGGGCGTAGATATAGTACTTGGTTCTGAACAGAAAAAAGATTTTATTAAATTCTTAGGTAATCTAGATAAAAAAGAAACTGGTGAGGCTTATACTACTAAGTTAAAGGATATTAAGAGCTTTGCTCCCTCTTGCTCTCGTGGTGATAGAACTAGATATTTCTTGAAAGTGCAAGATGGCTGTGATTATTTCTGTACTTATTGTACGATTCCTTTTGCTAGGGGATTTAGTAGAAATGGTTCAATTGAATCGATGGTTGAACAGGCTAAGAAAGCTGCTTCTGAGGGTGGAAAAGAGATTGTTTTAACGGGTGTCAATATAGGAGACTTTGGAAGAACAACAAACGAAACTTTTTATGATTTGGTTAAAGCTCTTGATGAAGTTGAAGGTATTGAAAGATTTAGAATTTCTTCTATTGAACCTAACTTACTGACTGATGAAATCATAGAATTTGTGGCAACATCGAAAAGGTTTATGCCTCATTTTCATATTCCTCTTCAATCAGGAAGTGATGATGTTTTAAAACTAATGCATCGTCGTTATGATACAGCTCTATTTGCTCATAAAGTAGGTAAGATTAAAGAACTAATTCCTCATGCTTTTATTGGTGTAGATGTGATAGTAGGTACAAGGGGGGAGACAGACGAGTATTTTAATAATAGTTTAAAATTTATTGAAACTCTAGATATTTCTCAGCTGCATGTGTTTACTTATTCTGAAAGACCAGGAACAATGGCCTTGAAGATTGACCATGAAGTAAGTGCGCAAGATAAACACCTAAGAAGTCAAAAATTGTTATCTTTATCAGATGTGAAGACTCAAGACTTTTACAAGCAGTTTATTGGAGAAGAGATGCCTGTATTAATGGAAAAATCGCATGGTTCAGATTATATGCATGGATTTACACCCAATTATATTCGTGTGGAAATACCTACAGAGTCTTCACTTGATAATGAAATAATAGACTTGAAGTTAGGCGAGTTTAACACTGATAAAACAGCACTATTAGGCTATAAGTTATGAAAGATAAAATTCTGTACAGTCTTATTTACTCTTTTTTTTGGTTGATATCTTGTTTGCCGTTTAGAGTTTTGTATTTGTTGGCCGATTTTATATCGTTTATTCTTTATAGACTCATTGGGTATAGACGTGAAGTGGTACGTAAAAACTTGACAAATTCTTTTCCTGATAAAAGTATTGATGAGATTGTACAGATTGAAAGACAATTTTACCATTATATTGCCGATTATTTTGTAGAAGAGATAAAGTTATTAACGATCTCAAAGAAGCAACTACTCAGGCGGATGACTTATAAAAATACTGAGGTTTATCTTGATTGCATAGAAAAGTATGGAGGTGTTATATTATTGATACCTCACTATGCTAATTTTGAGTGGATTATAGGTATGAAAACTCTAATGAAAGAGGAAGATATGGCTGTTCAAGTTTATAAGCCAATAAGGGCTAAGTACATGGATAGACTGTTTAACCATATTAGGTCTAGGTTTGGAGGGTATAATATAGCAAAACACTCAACTGTTCGTGAATTAGTAAAGCTTAAAAGAGCTAATAAAAAAATGGCAGTAGGATTAATTGCTGATCAAAATCCGAGCTCGAATGATGCAAGGTTTTGGACTACATTTTTAAATCAAGATACGGTGTTTATGGATGGAGGAGAACGAATTGCTAAAATGATGAAGTTTCCAGTCTTTTACTGTGATTTAGAACGAATTAAAAGAGGCTATTGTCAAGTAACGTTTGAGTTAGTAACAACAGATCCCAAAAGTACTACTGAAGGAGAAATAACAGAATATTTTGCTAAAGCAATAGAGAGAACTATTGATAGAGCTCCGGCATATTGGTTCTGGTCTCATAAACGTTGGAAACATAAGAGAGAAAATGTATAAAGTAGCTGTTATTATATTAAATTGGAATGGGCAAAGCTTACTGAGTCAATTTTTACCGAGTGTAGTACAGTACAGTAACTTACCTGGTGTTAAGATTATAGTTGCAGACAATGGATCTATTGACAACTCAAAAGAAGTTGTTTCTTCTTTTGAAACAGTTGCTTGGTTAGATTTGAAAAAGAATCATGGGTTTGCAGGAGGTTATAATTTATCTATCAAGGAGGTAGAAGCTGAGTATGTTGTTTTATTAAACTCTGATGTCGAAGTTTCTGAAGGATGGCTAGAGCCTCAAATTAATTTTTTAGATAATAATCCAACTGTTGCTGCTTCTCAACCAAAGATTTTGAGTTGGAAAGAGCCTACTAAATTTGAGTATGCAGGTGCTGTAGGTGGTTTTATTGACTACTTAGGTTATCCATTCTGTAGAGGACGTATAATGAATACCTTGGAAGAAGATCGGGGGCAATATAATAAGACTATTCCTATTTTTTGGGCTACAGGTGCGGCGTTGATGATAAGAAGAAGTGTATATCTAGAAGTAGGAGGACTTGATGAGCGTTTCTTTGCTCATATGGAAGAGATAGATTTATGTTGGAGGGTTGGAGCTAGAGGCTATGGAATTGTAGCAATACCAGAATCTAAAGTGTTCCATGTTGGTGGTGCGACCTTAAACAAGCAAAATCCTAAAAAAACATATTTGAACTTTCGTAATAACCTTTTAATGCTTTATAAAAATTTACCAGAGAACAAGCTGAAAAGTGTTGAACAAAAGCGTCTAGTATTAGATTATATTGCTATAATGTTTTATCTTGTTAAAGGAGAATGTAAAAATGCAAAGGCTGTTTTAAGAGCTAGGAAAGACTATGCTCATATGAAAGCAGAATATGCAGCTATTAGAGAGGAAAATTTAGAAAAGACTGTACAAACTCCTAAAGGAGTGGTTCAAAAATCAATAATATATCAATATTTTATTAAAAGAGTAAAATATTTTTCTTCTTTAATCTAATTAAAAACGATTTAAAACAAGTGAATATGACTAAGAAAGAAAAATTTATTAAGAGAAGAATAGGTTTAGTAGCACATGATGCTATGAAGAAAGATATGATAGAGTGGGTGATTTGGAACTCAGAAAAGCTAATAGGACATGAATTCTTTTGTACCGGAACAACTGGAAAATTAATTAAAGAAGCATTAATGGAAAAGCATCCTGAAGAAGATTGGGATATTAAACTATTAAAATCTGGACCTCTAGGAGGAGACCAACAGATGGGTGCCCGCATTGTTGAAGGTGGAATAGATTACTTGATTTTCTTTACAGATGCTATGACACTTCAGCCACATGATACAGATATTAAGGCTTTAACGAGATTGGCTTCATTAGAGAATATAATCTTCTGTAGCAATAGATCTACTGCCGATCATATTATATCTAGTCCTTTATTTACGGATCCTGATTATGTTAGAGCTCAGCCAGAGTATACTGCATACATACATCGTTTTGATGATAAAAATGTAGTAGATGAGGCTGTAGAGCATGCTAAACAACTAGAAGAGCAAGGCAATAAATAAAAAAGATGTGGCGTATAAAGAAATTTATACGCCATCTTTTTTATCTGCTACATTTCAGTAGAACTCCAGCACTTTTAATATCGGCCCCCATTGGTGGCATATTTTTATTTAGTTCTAGCTCTATTTGATCTATCTCTTTGTATTCTTCGAATAGTCTATTAACTATTCTGTATGCTACATGTTCTAGCAATTTAGAAGTCTGTTTCATTTCACTTAAAATGCTTTGATAAATATCTGCATAGCTAACTGTGTCTTTTACGGAGTCTGATATGCATGCTCCAGTTAAGTCTAGTTTTATTTTAGCATTTATGATGAAATCATTACCAACTAAATTTTCTTGGCTAGCTACTCCGTGAAATGCATGAATTACTAGATTGTTTAGTATAATGTAACTATTTTCGATTTTCATTTATAGTCTGTCTGTTTGTTTTATAATATTTCTAATTGTTTGATTTATATCAATATCTGATATCAATGCTTCTAATGTACATGGCATTCTATACCTCCATTTATGATTTGGATTTGAAGGAATATTAATCTGTTCGTCTGAGGCTTCTAGCACTCTGTATTTGTGAGATAAAGATAGCCAATCCTGTAGAGCTTCTATACATAGAATGGAGTTTCCTTTTAATTCATTAAATATAATCTTATAGGCCATGTCATTGGATAGATCATTTTCAGTTTCATTTGGTGTGTGTGTTGTTTGGTTTAATAGTAAATCTCTATTTTCCTTATTCTTACTCCACCAACCTCTTAGAGTAGGCATATCGTGAGTTGAAAATGTTGAAATAGAGAAATATGGATATTCTTGGGGATTTCCAATTTGTTTAGATGTTTCTTTAGGCATTCTTGCAACTTCTAAGCTTAGGATAGATAAACTGTTCATAACTTCTGGTACACTAGCTGGTATCATGCCTAAATCTTCGCCACACACAAGCATGTTACTAGCTCTTATCAGTGCTGGTAATTTATGATATGCTTCATTTTTCCAAAAAGTATTATGTCTATGATAGAAAAAATCTGTATATAAAGTATTGAACTTACTTTTATCTTCTTTGCTTAATATAGAGTATAAATAACTTTTTTGAGCATCAATCCTAGGGTGGTAAAGATCTTGTTTATTGTTATCTTTAAGAAATAAAACTTCTGTATGAAGATCTAATAAGACTTTTTTATCTTGATCATTAATTGGGCTTTTGCTTATTTTAAGTTGATTATTATACTCTTCCTTAAAAATATATACGCCATTATTAGTTGGTAAAAAATAGCTCTTAATATTTATTAGTTGCTCTTTATCACTAATTTTATTTGATAAAAGCTGCTCAGTAATATAAGGCTTGCTATATATCTCTTCAAAATTGAAATCAAACTTAGTGAGCATTTCTTGTTTACTTAAAGGCATTGCAGGTTCAAACTGGCCAAGTATGCCGTAAATTGCAGAGTTAGGTATACTCCATATTCTAAAAAAACCTAGAATATGATCTATTCTAAATGCTGCATAATATTGCTCCATATGTTTGAGTCTATTTATCCACCATTCATAATTATTTTTGGATATTTCTGCCCAGTTATAGGTTGGGAATCCCCAATTTTGTCCTAGTTGAGCAAAAGCATCTGGTGGAGCCCCAGCTTGACTTTTTAAGTTAAATAATCTGGGGTATTGCCATGCATCTAAACTTTGTTTGCTTATTCCAATGGGTAAATCACCTTTAAGTGCAATTCCTTTTGACTTAATGTAGTCTGATGCCTCTTTTAACTGCTGATGTAAACAAAACTGCGTGTAAAATGTCTGCTTAAAGTGTATGCGTGCTTTTTTATTTTGACTAAAAAGTTCTAATGCTATATCTTTGGAATATGCACCATTTCCTCTCCATTCGGAAGTATTATTTGTTTTATAATGTGTTCTAAAATATAGATAGGTTGCGTAGGGTAATAACCACTCCTGGTTATCATTGTAAAAAATGTTATATGCCTTACTATCTAATAAATCTTTTCCATATAAGTTAAATAACTCAGATATATAGATAAGTTTTTTCTTTAATACTTCTGGAAACTCAATATGTTTTGTTTTATTAAGTTGTTCTTGAAGGCTTATATATTCTTGCTTATATTTAGTATTTAGGATTCCTAACTTTTCTAAGTTTAGATAAATAGGGTTTAATGCAAAGACAGAAGAACATTTATATGGATATGAATCTGCCCATGTATGTGTAGATATGGTGTCATTAATAGGTAATATTTGAATAAGCTTCATTCCAGTAAGTGAAGCCCAGTCACCTAGTTTCTTTAAATCTGGAAACTCTCCGATACCCCAACTATCTTTTGAACGAAGGGAAAATACAGGAACTGTTACCCCTACACCTTTCCATGATGATTTACTTGAGAAGTGTAAGTAACCTTCATTCACTTTTATAGATTCCATATGATGAAGGTCATGCTGATACAGTATTCTATTAGAATTGTTTTCCCATTCTTTGATTTTATTTTCTTTGTCTAATAGAATGTATTTGTATTCGAGTGGGTAGGTGATTTTATCTTTATCTAAATAGATGTGATAAAAGGGTCTATTATTACTTGATAGAATTACAGCTTCTGCAATGTCCCAATTGCCGAGTGCTTTTTGATTACCAATAATAGCTATTTTATGGTGCTCTTCAATATCCGTAGCAATAGCTTCTAATAAAAGAGTGTTATGCACTCCTTCAGAGCTTAGATTCTTATCAGTTGCCCATATGGTATTATATATTGGATAGGCTTTGATATCTTCTTTAGGATAGTCTAGCCAAGTATCTTTTAAATATAATGATGTGTAACTTCGATTGTTAATATGGTGATAAAGATTGGTTGGTTCTCTTCTCAGAATACTAGTTCCTTTTGTAACTAGATATTTGTATTGTATAGGAGTATTGTCTTGGACTTCAATAGTTGTTTCTAAAAACCAGCTTATACCATTTAAGGTATTTAGTGTTATTGCATCCTCTTCTTTAAAGCTCCCCCATTCGGGAATTGATCCTGTAATTTTTAACTCTTCTCCCCATTTAGTATGGTACTCTATTGTGATGTGAATTTTTACTTTCATAGTCTTTTCTTATGCATAAGTAAGGTTTATTAATTATAAATGAAAGTAGATAAAAAATGCGAGATATCAAATCTGATACTCGCATTTCTTGTGTCATATAAACATTCAAATTTATCCACATCTTGATGACCCACAAGTTGTGCATATAAGGCAACCTTCTTGGTATATTAGTGTTTCATTGTGACAATTTGGACATTTAGTCCCTGTAGCTTTAGTCCCATTTTGGACATAACGTTTCAGAGCACGTTCAACACCAATTTTCCAGTTATTTATACTTTCGCTATCGAGTTGTAAAGAATTAACTAATTTCACAACCTGATCAATGGGCATACCCCAGCGTAGGACTCCAGATATAAGCTTGGCATAATTCCAATACTCTTTATTGAATTTTTCAGATAAACCTTCAATTGTTGTTTTATATCCTCGCTTGTTTTCAAACTGGAAGTCATAACGTTTATTCCCAGCGTCATCTACATTTTTAATAATTTTACCACTAATAACACTCTTAGGTAGAGAGATTCCTTCTTCATCGTCGTGCAGCCCAGTGAAAATCTCATAGGGACGTCCATCATATAAGCCTACAAAAGCCACCCACTTTTCTTTGTTATTTTGGAATCTAACAACATCTGCTTCTAGCTCTTTAGGACGTTTTATAACTGCAGGATTCGATTGGATTGGTTTTTCTAAGTGTATATCAGTCTCTTTACTTTCTACATTCTCTTTTTCTTTGGTTTTTGAAGAAGCAGAAATTAGTACTCCCGATCTAGATCCATCTCTATAAACTGTACATCCTTTACAACCAACTTTCCAAGCTTCAATGTACAACTTATTAACAAGCTCTTCACTAACATCATTAGGAAGGTTTATTGTAACACTAATAGAGTGATCTACCCATTTTTGAATTCTACCCTGCATGCGCACCTTCATGAGCCAGTCCACGTCGTTTGATGTAGCTTTATAGTATGGAGATTTTTCAACTAAATCGTCTATTTCCTCTTGAGAGTAACGTTTAGCTGGGTCGTAACCATTAGCTTTCATCCAATCTATAAATTTATGATGGAATACAATATATTCTTCAAAAGAATCTCCAGTTTCATCAACAAAGTCTACATGTACGTTTGTATCGTTAGGGTTTACTTTTCTTCTTCTTTTATACACAGGTAAAAATACAGGTTCAATACCAGAAGTTGTTTGTGTCATTAAACTTGTTGTACCTGTAGGGGCTATAGTTAGACATGCTATATTTCTTCTACCATATTTAACCATATCATTGTAGAGTTGGCTATCTGCATCTTTTAGTCTGTTTATAAATGGGTTGTTTAGCTCTCTTTTAGAATCGTAGATATCAAAAGGACCTCTTTCTTTAGCCATCTGGATAGATGATTTGTATGCTGATATAGCAATTGTCTTATGTACTTGTTCTGCAAATTCTATTGCATCTTCTGTTCCATATCTTAAGTTCATAGCCGCTATCATATCTCCTTCGGCTGTTATACCTACACCTGTACGTCTTCCTTGTTTGGTTTTATGGTAAATTTTTTCCCAAAGTAATAGCTCAGTTCTTTTTACCTCTTTATCTTCTGGATCTTGCTTGATTTTTTTTATTATGGCTTCAATCTTTTCTAATTCAAGGTCTATAATATCATCCATAACACGCTGAGCAATGGCTACATGTTTTTTAAATAACTCAAAGTTAAATGTTGCCTTAGGTGTAAAAGGCTGCTCTACGTAAGAAAATAAATTAATAGCTAGTAATCTGCATGAGTCATAAGGGCATAGAGGAATCTCTCCACAAGGGTTAGTAGATACAGTTTTATATCCTAAATCTGCATAACAATCAGGAATAGACTCTTTTATAATAGTATCCCAAAATAATACTCCAGGCTCGGCAGACTTCCAAGCATTATGAACAATTTTATCCCAAAGCTGTTTAGCTTCAACCTTCTTTATTACTTCAGGATTATTGCTGTTTATAGGGTACTGTTGGTCATAAGTATCTTCTTTAGTGACTGCAGTCATAAAATCATCGTCTAGCTTAACAGAAACATTAGCTCCTGTTACTTTTCCTTCAGTCATTTTAGCATCTATGAAAGCTTCAGAATCTGGATGTTTTATAGATACACTAAGCATTAGAGCTCCGCGTCTACCGTCTTGTGCTACTTCGCGGGTAGAGTTGGAATATCTTTCCATAAAAGGAACAATCCCTGTCGATGTTAAGGCTGAGTTTTTAACAGGACTTCCTTTAGGTCGTATATGTGATAAATCGTGTCCTACGCCACCTCTTCGTTTCATTAATTGTACTTGCTCTTCATCCATTTTTATGATGCCACCATAGGAGTCAGCAGGTCCATCAACTCCTATAACGAAGCAGTTTGATAATGATGCTACTTGATAATTATTACCGATGCCCGTCATAGGGCTTCCTTGTGGTACAATATATTTAAAATGGTCAAGAAGAGTGAATAACTCTTCAGCAGAGAGGGGATTTGGGTATTTTTTTTCTACTCTAGCTAATTCGTTAGCTATTCTCCAATGCATGTCTGTAGGTGATGACTCGTAGATATTTCCAAACGAATCTTTCATTGCATATTTGTTAACCCAAACTCTTGCTGCCAATTCATCCCCCTTAAAATAGTCTAAAGACTTTTCAAAGGCTTCTTCATAAGTATAAGTTTTATTTGCCACGGCTTCTATTTATCTGATTTTTCATTATAAACAGAATTAGATTAAATTCTGCCTAACAAAACTATAAAAGATAACTATTTTTGGCAAGGTAATTAACTTTTTTATAGATGAAGTTGTCAGTTGTTATATGATAAGGTGTTGAAGTCTAGTTGTATATGTTTTTTAGTTCTCTTTGAAGTTGTCAAAAAAGTAAATTTGTTTTTCTATTATGAATTAATAATGCCCATATTTAGAATATAAAATAGAAAAAGGTTCTTTACTTATTTATGGGCTAAGCTATTTTTGGAACAATAACTCTTTGATTGCTTCAATAGTTTGTTTGTAATCTTTGTCTGTTGTAGCTTGGTGCTCTACAGTTTTGCAAGCATGGATTACAGTAGAGTGATTTCTATTTCCAATAAACTTCCCAATTTTAGTAGTAGAATACTCAGTAAACTCTTTAGATAAATACATAGCTATATGTCTAGCTTGTACCACCTCTTGCTTACGAGACTTCGAGTGAATGAGTTTTGCTTCTATATGTAAGTAGCTGCAGGTCGCGTTTAGAATCTGATCTATAGTGACTGTTTTGTTTTCTGTTCTAACTACTTTTTTTATAATTCTTTTGACTAAGCTCATATCTATATCTTTATTATAGATAGTAGAATGTGCCATAATAGAGATAACAATACCTTCTAAATCCCTAACACTATCATCTACATTCTCGGCTATATAGTTGATGACTTCTGGAGGGAAGTTTAAACCATCTCTTTTAATTTTATTGCGAAGTATATCTTTTCTTAGTTCAACAGTTGGACGTTCTAGTTCGGCTACCATGCCCCACTTGAATCGAGTTAGTAGTCTGTCCTCCATCCCCTGTAATAATGCAGGAGCTGTATCTGACGTTAATATAAGTTGTCTACTATTTTGGTGAAGATGATTGAATATATGGAAAAAAGTATTTTGTGTTTTAACAACTCCTGCAAACTCTTGGATGTCATCAATAATTAAGACATCTATTGTTTGGTAGAAGTTTATAAAATCATTTGTAGTGTTATTTCTAACGGAGTCTGTGTATTGGATCTGAAATAAATGCGCAGAAACATATAACACTCTTTTTTCAGGAAACTTATCTTTGATACGTAGCCCAATTGCATTTGCTAAGTGTGTTTTCCCAACTCCAGAGGCCCCATGAATAAATAGAGGGTTAAAGATTGTTTTTGCTGGATTTTCAGCTACAGCTTCAGCCACACTTCTAGATAGTTTATTACTGTTTCCTTCAATAAAACTCTCAAAAGTATAATCGGGATTCAGTCTAGCATCAAGTTCTTGAACGGCAGGAGGCCTAGGTGCTTGAACAGATCTAGCTCTATTGTTGTAGCTGTTATTTTTACCTTGGTATTGGTTGTTATTGTATGTAGGTATAGATGATGTAGGTCTGTTACTAGCCTCAAAATTAACAGTTGAGCTGGACCCTTGATCTACCATGACATTATACATAAGTTTAGCTCCATTACCTATGACTCTATACAGAGTTTGACGTAATAAATCAACATAGTGTTCTTCTAAAAATTCATAAAAGAACTGGCTAGGCACTTGTATAATCAGTGTTTTGTCCTCATATTTCAAAGGAATAATTGGGGCAAACCAAGTATTGTATGCAGACTCCGCAATATTATCTTTTATTGATGAAAGACAATCATTCCAAAGCCTAACATGAACATCATCACTCATAATAGCTGTAAGCGTTTTTATTATAACAATAACTTCAATCTATACAAAATTGATAATCTTATTTGATAAAAACAAACAATAAATCATTTGGATTTTTAAAATTTAATACAATGAATTAGTCTGTCTTTTAATCGAGTAAGATAATATCGGGGTTATGAAGATTAAACTGCTATAAAATAGTTTATTACTTGTTTATAACTTGTTGATTATGACCTCTGGTTAAAAAAAACTAAATTATTGTAGAGTAAGCTAGTTGTTAATAACTCATAGAGTACAATTATTTCTGTTTTTTCCCGAAAACAGAAAAATGAACGTATCTCTTAGGATTCTTTTTAAGATCTTCTAAAAGTTTAGCGGCATTTTCTCCTGTTTCAGCCAAGTTATGATATAAAGTAGAGTCATTGATAAGCATACCTAAACTACCATTTTTATTGCTAAGTTGTTCGGTTAGTTGGTTTAGATTACCAATAACACTATCTATTTTATTAAAAGTAGCATCAAATTCTATATTAGCCAAAGAATTGCTAACCTTAACAAAATTAGTGCTAATCTCATCTATCTTTGCAGTAAGACTAGGTAAATCATTTTTTATCAAACTATTAAACTCAGATGTTGATTGTTCAATGTTTTTAGTAGTATTACTTAACGCTGTAAGAGATTCATTAAGAGCAGGATTTGCTAGTAATGTATTTATAGAGGTTAGTATTGAATCTACTTTAGGCAACATGGTTTCAAATGCTGGTAGCATTTTGGCCATTTTATCCATCATACCTATTTGTAAATTCCCTGGAATGGTATCCTTATTATTATAGCTCTCTCTAGGGTTATTTGCTAGAAGAAGATTCATTCTTACTCCTCCCATTAGCTCTGGCATAAGTTCTGCCGAACTACCCTTGGGTATTCTTAGTGCAGTATTTAGCTCGACCTCTACAATAACATTTCCTGCTTTATTGTAATCGTATTCAATGTCATGTACTATGCCGACTTTGTAACCATCTGCATAAACAGGACTAGATTTAGCCAACCCATTAATATCCTTAAATGATACATAGATTACACTAGATGGTTGGAATAAGTTAACTCCTTTTAAATAATTTATTCCATATATCAATAAGAATAATGTTATTATACTAACAATACCTATTTTTACCTCTTTTGTTAAGAACTTCATTCAATTTCTTTTTAATAATAACTCTCTTCTTTACGTGAAAGTATTTTTTGATTTGAATTACAAAAATAGTATATTCTTGTCAATCTGCATCATATTTATAGTTTTTTGGTATCGTTGGTATTGAATACTTAAAAAATACTCATATAAAAATAGAACGGTATTTAAAGATAAATACCGTTCTAAAAGATTTATAGATTAAAAGTGTATTTCACACCCCCTTTTAGCCATATTCCAGGCTGGGGAACATTTCCTAAATCAAAATAATGTCTGTCTAATAAATTGTTAGCTTCAATATACATGAGGTAATTATCCTGCTTCCATTGAATTTTTAAATCGACTAGAGCAAACTTAGGATATGCTTTTTTAACTCCATTGATATTACTTGTATCACTAAAGTCAATATAATCTCCCATTCTGTTTTGCCATCTTAATGACCAGTTAAAAGTTAAGGGCTTCCATATAAAAGAGTGTTCTAACTGTGCAGTAAATTTATGTTTGAGATATGCTAATGCATAATTTGATTTATAAATTTGTTCGCTGTTGTTATTCTTCTGGGTAATATAACTATACCCTAGCTGAACCTGTCTAATCCAAGTGTCTTTACCTATTAAAGAAGCAATGTCAAATTTAGAGTTTAGTTCTAAACCTTTATTATCTAGTTTCTGATTGTTGGCAGAGTGGTAGATATCTTCAGGTGTATACATAACCCAGTCAATCATGTTTTTTCCTTTATGATAGAATGCACTTAAATCTACTTGGGCAAATCCACAAAATAGAGTAGTACCTATATTGTAGGCCTGTGTTTTTTCAGGTTTTAGTTTAATATCTCCTTTTTGTGTAGGGCTACTGTAGTAGAGGTCTGTAAATGTTGGCATTCTTAAAGCCTTATTCCATGAGGCATATAGTTTCCAGTTTTTAGTGGGTCTATATGAAACATCTACACCAGGGTAAAATCTAAACTTGTGATCTAGTCCTGTGTTCATATTAGCAAGTACACCTAGGGAAATAGTAAGCTTTGAAAGTAAAATATTATGTTCAAGATAATAACTAACATTTGTTCTATTAGCCTTATGGTTGTAAAACTTGTTCTTTTTTCCTTTAATTTTTACCCATTGCTCTTCTTCCAGAGTATTACCTAAATTGGTACTTAATATACCTTCATTTCTAATTTCTACACCAAAGGCTGTCTTTCCTATTTTACTATTTATATGGGCATTAAGATTTGCTCCATAAACATCAGTCATATGGAAATTCTCTCCCATAGGTTTACCTTTAATAAGTTGAAAGTTATCATAACTTCGTATCCAGTATATGGAGGGCATAAATTTAAACCATCCTTTAGTTTCAGCTTGTACTGCTGTGATATAGCGTCTATTTTTCTCATACTGGTTATCATACTTAGCAGTATAAAAAGTATTTGCGCCATATTGCTGATCACTAAAGCCTAGCTGCCAATTTAGGTTTACTTGGCTTGTATTAAGAAAGCCTTGATAAAAAGCTTTTCCTAAATTAAAGTTGCTATTTTTCGTAGCACCATCAGATCTGTTGTAATTGCCAGATAGATGATGATTAAAATTGTTGTGGCTGTAGCTTGAGCTAATGTTTGTGCCGAAAAGACCATAAGCACCACCCATGAGTTCTGTTGATATGTGGTTAGGTGCATTTTTTTTAGTAACGATATTGATCGCACCATTAAATGCCGACGTACCATATATTCTAGCTGCGGGGCCAGAAAGAATCTCTATACGCTCTATGTCGCTCATTGAAACAGGGAAGTCTGTAGTTAAGTGACCAGTCTGTGGGTTAGATAAGTTTATTCCATTCAGTAAAATGGTAATTTGGTCAAAAGTTCCCCCTCGAAGTGATATGTCCGTTTGAATTCCAAATTCGCCACGTTGTCGGACGTCAACTCCTGTAGCTAATTTAAGCAGGTCATTTACACTATGTACTGCAGCAGCCTGGATATCAGCTTTTGTCAGTACAGTAACCATACGTGCCGATTCACTTAGAGTAAGTGGAACACGTGATCCTGTCACTTCAACTTCTTCGAGTTCGTAATTTTGTAGTTCGTGATTGGTTTGTTGTTGAGCTAAAGCATTATCTACATTTGCAAAAGCAAGGGTAGCAAATGCTAGAACACCAATATTAACCTCTCTTTTCAAACTACAAAAAACAGCATAACTCTTGTTAGTGAAGTGTTTCCAACGTATTTGGGTACGTTGTAAAGTACTGTTTTCTTTCATTTTATTGAAAATTAATAATTAATAAAACATAACAAATATACAGTAAATTCTTATGAAACATTTACATTTGTTTTTAAACAAATAAATATAATGATTAAGTTCTTAAAAGACTGGACGTTACCAATAGCTATGGTTTTAGGTGTAATAGGCTATCCTTTATTTTTAGCTATTGAATTTATTACACCCTATTTAATTTTTTTTATGCTGTTACTGACTTTTTCTAAAGTCCCAATGAATCAGATTAAAATAAAATCTTATCATTGGTTTATGTATCTAATTCAAACTGTAGGTGCCGTAGCTTTTTATATCTTACTACAACCATTTAATCATATTATGGCACAAGTTGCAATGGTCTGCTTTATTTGTCCTACAGCTACTGCAGCAGCAGTAATAACATCTAAGTTAGATGGAGATATGAATAGTGTGACTGCATATACTTTCTTAAGTAACACTTTAGCTGCATTTACTATACCTCTATTATTTACATTCTCTGAGCCCAATAACACTTTTGGTTTAATTGAGGGAGTACTTGTTATATTTAAAAAGGTGTTTCCACTGTTGTTTGGCCCATTTATTTTAGCATATATTTTTGCTCGATATATTAAACCGATAAATAGAATTTTAGTTGAAAAGACAGGGTTTGCTTTTTATCTTTGGGCAGTATCTTTGTCTATAGCTATTGCTAAAACAATTGAAGCTTTAAAAAACTATGACATATCTATGGGTTTACTAGTAGGTATTTCGGCTGTTGCATTAATCTCTTGTTTTTTTCAGTTCTTTATAGGGAAAAGTGTGGGAAAATATCGAGGAGATGTTAAAGCTTGTGGCCAATCTCTTGGACAGAAAAATACTATCTTAGCCATATGGATTGCATATACATATATGAATCCTTTAGTAACTATTGGACCTGGGGCTTATATTTTTTTCCAAAACGGATTCAATTCGTATCAGCTCTATGTACATAATAGAAAAATTAATA
Source organism: Bacteroides sp. (assembly GCA_030151885.1). Taxonomy (GTDB): domain Bacteria; phylum Bacteroidota; class Bacteroidia; order Bacteroidales; family Bacteroidaceae; genus Bacteroides_E. The sequence continues at coordinate 22,434 of JASLCG010000031.1, read as the reverse complement.
AACAGAATGAAACTAACAATAGATCCTTATCAGTTAATAGATAAATACTACTCGAAAGAGCGTCAACTTAAAACTATTCTAATAGCTCACAGTAAGTGTGTTGCCAAAAAAACTTTGCAGATAGCAGAGTTACATCCAGAGTTAAACTTAGATAAGGTTTTTCTTGTTGAGGCTTCTTTGCTACACGATATAGGAATCTTTATGACAAATGCTCCTGATATTTTATGCTTTGGTAATGCTCCCTATATTGCACACGGATATTTAGGTTCGGATATTTTGAAAGAGGAAGGTTTACTAAAGCATGCATTAGTATGTGAGCGTCATACAGGTACGGGTTTAAGTTTAAAGACTATAAAAGAGCATAATTTACCTATTCCAAAAAGAGATATGTTACCAGTTACTTTAGAAGAGCAAGTTATATGTTTTGCTGATAAGTTCTATTCAAAATCTAATATACTACAAGAAAAAAGTGTAAAACAAGCTCGTGAAAGCCTGGAGAAATTTGGAGATAGTGTTGTTAATCAGTTCGATATCTGGACAAAAGCTTTTTTATAACTTATAAAAAATAATTAAAAGATAACTTTGTTAAAGTTAATTTACTAGGATTGTGTATTTTTGCCATTTAAAGTGTAATTTCGAAGGTTAATGAAGTCACCTAAAAATATAAAAATAATTGTTTTCATGTTTATGGTGTCCTTTTTACTTCTGCCAGTTTATCTAGCAGCTCAAGGAAAGAGGACAGCTACTAATATATCATCCAAGCAACAGCCTATTGTGTCAAAAAATGATACAGTTTATGTTGACTCTATAGCTCAAAAAGATTCTGTTGAAAAAAATGACAATCAAGCAAATGCTTTAGATGCACCTGTCTTTTTTAATTCTTCAGATTCATTAGTCTTTGTCAAAGGAGGTATAGTTAATTTATATGGGCAAGGTAAAGTTACATATGAGACTATAGATCTAGAGGCTGATGTAATTACTATGAATATAGATAGTAGTACAGTAAAAGCAAAAGGATTAGTCGATTCCCTAGGGGTTGAAACTAAAACTGTATTTAAAGAAGGAGAGACAGCCTACGATACTAAAGGTATTCGATATAACTTTAAATCTAAGAAAGGTTTTATCAATAATATTGTAACGCAGCAAGGAGAGGCTTATGTTACTAGTTATGAGGCTAAAAAAGGTGATGATGATGAGTTCTTTATGAAGAATGGAAGGTATACAACTTGTGATCTTCATGACCATCCACACTTTTACATGCAGCTTACTAGAGCTAAAGTACGTCCAAAGAAAAATGTTGTTACTGGTCCAGCTTATTTAGTTGTAGAAGATGTCCCTCTACCTATAGCTGTACCTTTCTTCTTCTTTCCTTTCTCAAGTAGTTATTCTTCAGGATTTATCCTTCCTACTTATATGGATGATCAGAGTAGAGGATTTGGGCTTGTTAATGGAGGATATTACTTTGCAATAAGTGATAAAATGGACTTGCGTTTAACTGCAGATATCTTTACAAAGGGTAGTTGGGCATTAGGGACTGAAACAAATTATAATAAAAGATATAAGTTTTCAGGGTCATTCTTAGCTAATTATCAGGTTACTAAAACAGGTGATAAGGGGCTAGATGATTATATGGTAGCCAAAGACTTCAAGATTAATTGGATGCATAGACAAGATCCAAAAGCTAATCCTAATAGCACATTTTCTGCTAGTGTAAACTTTTCAACAAGTAGTTATGAAAGATCAAATATTAACAACTTATACAACTCGCAGTTATTAACTCAAAATACAAAAACCTCTAGTGTTAGTTATACTCGAAATTTCCCTGAGCAACACTTAACGCTATCTAGTACTTTTAATATTGCTCAAACATCAAGAGACTCTTCTGTAGCAATTACTTTACCAGACTTGAATGTTAGTTTAAGTAGAATATTTCCTTTTAAACGTAAACAAGCCGTTGGTGAAGAGCGCTGGTATGAGAAAATTTCTATGAGTTATACGGGACGATTTTCAAACTCATTGAAAACTAAAGATGATCAGATTTTCAACTCTAGCTTTCAAAAAGATTGGGAAAATGCAATGAACCATAATATCCCAGTTAGTGCTACTTTTACTTTGTTTAAGTATTTGAATATTACTCCCTCTTTTAATTACACAGAACGTTGGTATTCTCGCAAAGTAATGAAAGAGTATGATGAAGAAGCAGGAAGACTTAATCCTACTGATACAATATATGGATTTAATCGTGTTTATAATTACAACTTTAGTTTAGGTCTGGGCACAAAGCTATATGGTATGTATCGTCCATTATTTGCTAAGAAAAAAGAAATCCAAATTCGACATGTATTTACTCCTCAACTATCATTTAGTGCAGCACCAGATTTTGGTAAATCTAGATATGGTTATTATAAAGAGTATGAAGACAATAATGGTAATACACAATATTACTCACCTTACGAAGGTCAAATGTTTGGTGTGCCAGGGCGAGGAAAGCAAGGTAATATAAGCCTAGATGTTTCTAATAATATAGAAATGAAATATAAGGATAAGAATGATTCTATCCGAAAAGTCAGTTTAGTAGATGAACTTGGGGCTAGTATGTCTTATAATACAGCAGCAACAGTTCGACCTTGGAGTGATTTATCAATGAGGCTACGTCTTAAGTTAACCAAGAATTATACGTTAAGTATGAATACATCTTTTGCAACTTATGCGTATGAGTTTGATAAGAATGGAAGAGTAGTGGTAGGCGATAAAACAGAATGGTCTTATGGAAGATTTGGACGCTTTAGAGGCTGGGGTAGCTCCTTCTCATATACATTTGATAATAAAACGTGGGATAAGTGGTTCCCGAAAAAAGAGAGAGATGATCAAACCTCTGATACAGAAGATGCTGATGAAGAGTTAGTAGTAGCAACTAAAAAAGTAAAAAAGAGTAAAAAAAGTATGCAATACCAAGAGTTTACAATGCCATGGTCTATTAATATAAACTACTCTTTTAATATTAGAGAAGATACAAGTAAAAAAATAAATCCGAAAAATATGCGTTATCCATATAAATGGACGCATAATGTAAATGCAAGTGGTAACTTAAAGCTGTCTAATAAGTGGTCATTTAACTTTAATACTGGTTATGATTTTGACGTGAATAAAATAACTCAGACATCTTGTACAATATCTAGAGATTTACACTGTTTTAATATGTCTGCAAGCTTCTCTCCTTTGGGTATGTGGAAGTATTATAACTTTACGATTAGAGCAAATGCTAGTATGTTACAAGATCTTAAGTGGGATAAAAGAAGTCAAACACAGACAAATATTCAATGGTATTAATAGTATTGAATATACGATAGCTTAGTAATAAAATTTGATATAAATATAAGTAAAAGACGCAGGGTTACTATATAATAGTAACCCTGCGTCTTTTATATACACTATAAATACTTATAGTATAAAATTAAACTACCAGTTGATAGGAAGTATATTATGTTGTTCTAAATATTGATTTGTTTTACTAAAGTGATGATTCCCAAAGAAACCTCGATAAGCAGATAGTGGAGAAGGGTGGGGTGACTCTAGTACTAGGTGTCTTTTTTTGTCTATGAAGGCACCTTTCTTTTGAGCATAACTTCCCCAAAGGATAAATACAAGATTATTACGTTGATCGTTTAATGCTCGTATAGCGGCATCAGTAAACTCTTCCCAACCTTTATTTTGGTGTGATCCAGCCTGATGAGCACGTACAGTAAGTGTAGCATTAAGCAATAAAACTCCTTGTTTAGCCCAATGGGTAAGATCCCCACTAGTCTTAGGCTTGATTTTTAAATCATCTTCTATCTCTTTATATATATTGCGTAAAGATGGTGGTAAAGCTATCCCGTTATTTACAGAAAAAGATAAGCCATTTGCTTGATGATCGCCATGATATGGGTCTTGCCCAAGTATAACTACTTTAGTTTTAGAAAAAGGACAAGTATTAAAAGCATTGAATATTAATCCTGCAGGAGGAAATATAGGACCATTGCTTTTATATTCTTTGCGTACAAAGGCAGTCAATAAGCTAAAATAGGGTTTATTAAACTCAGGATACAAGACTTCTTTCCAACTCTCTTCAATATTTACATCCATTATTAATCTACGCTTTAAATCAAATATATATTATGTTGTTTGCACTCTTCTCTCATTTCACTAGGCCAAATACTAGCTTGAATTTCTCCTATGTGTGCCTTTCTAAGATAGAACATACAAAGTCTAGATTGTCCTATACCTCCGCCTATGCATAAAGGCAAAGACCCCTCTAGAAGCCTTTTGTGGAAATATAACTCTTTCTTATACTCAGATCCAGACTCTTTAAGCTGCTTTAACAACGTTTCTTGATTGACGCGAATACCCATAGATGAAAACTCAACAGCCCTACCTAGTACTCTATCCCATAGCAGTAAGTCTCCATTTAGGCCAGCTAAGCCATTAGATCCTTTAGTAGAGTAATCATCGTAGTCAGGAGCTCTTCCATCATGTTTAGTACCATCAGAAAGCTTAGACCCGATACCAATGATAAATACAGCTCCATATTTATCAGTAATCAGATTCTCTCTCTCTTTAGGGGTGTTGTTAGGGTATAATGCTCTTAATTCTTCAGAATGAATAAAGTGTATTTTTTCAGGTAGATATGGAGTAATCATTGGATAGTTTTCATATACCATATACTCTGTGCGAATCATTGCAGCATATATACGTTCTACAATCTCTTTAAGAAATTCAACATTTCTCTCTTCTTCAGTAATGACGCGTTCCCAATCCCACTGGTCTACATACAGTGAGTGTAAATTGCCCAATTCTTCGTCCGAGCGAATAGCATTCATATCTGTATATATTCCATATCCAGGGTCAATATTATATTCTGCTAGAGTTAACCTTTTCCATTTAGCTAATGACTGTACAACTTCAGCTTTAGCATCTCCTAAATCTTTAATAGGAAAACTTACTGGACGTTCAATTCCGTTCAAATCATCATTAATACCCATACCTTGTAAAACAAATAGAGGGGCAGTAACTCTTCGTAATCTTAGTTCTGAAGATAGGTTGATTTGGAAAAAATCTTTTATCTGTTTAATCCCAAGTTCTGTCTGTTTTAGGTCTAATATGGGTTTATAATGTTTGGGTTTAATTAAATAACTCATTAGTTAGTATTTATATTTTGTGCAAAGATAAGTATAAATCTTTATTTGGTGTAATAATGATTGTATAAGTTTCTTTTTTGCTATCAAAAAGATATTAAATAAGATTATTTTGTGTCTTTTGTGAATAAAGTGTGAAGTTCGGATATTTAAATAGTTATTTTGTGCATATAACTATTATTTTTTAACTTTACATAATGATTGGCCCAGTAGCTTAGTTGAATAGAGTGTCAGATTCCGGTTCTGAAGGTCATGGGTTTGAATCCCATCTGGGTCACAAATATTGTAGTGAGTTTCTCGAATGAGAACTCACTTTTTTTTATTTTTTGATTTTCTTGTTACAATACAAAATATCATTTTGTAGAAGATCCCAATTATCAGCTAATGCTTGCATAGATGGGAAGACTAAGTTAGCTCCGGCGTTTATAAGAACAGATTTATCTAAAGGACCAGTATTAACTGCAATTGTAAATATTCCTGCTTTAACAGCAGACTCTACTCCAAGAGGAGCATTCTCTATAACAACGACTTCAGAGCTAGAGTATCCACCTTTCTTTAGCGCCATTAAATATGGTTCTGGATTTGGTTTACCATGTTCAACATCATAGGCCGTTACCATTAAATCTTCTTGAAAAGTATTTGGGAAGCTTTTTTCTAGTTTTTCTAAAAGAGATTTTTGACCAGACCCCGTAACAACCATAGGAGTTAGCCCTTGGCTTTTTACCTTTAATAGTAGGCTGTATGCACCTTTCATTCTTTCTGCTTCGGGATAGCTATTGAACGCTTCACTCTTTTCTGAATAGATAGTTTTAATCTCTTCATTTGTAGCATCTCTTCCCAGCACTCGTTGGCTTATTAAATTAATAGTACCTTTTCCTGTTCTTCCTTCATTAAGATAGACTTCTTCTTCAGTCATATTAAGATTACGATCACTCATAACCTTTTGCCATGCTTTAACATGATAGGGCATTGAGTCAAACAATACTCCATCCATATCAAATAATACAGCTTTAAGTTTTAAATTATTGTTTTTTTGTGTGTGTAAATAGTCTGTGACCTGTTTTCTATACATAAAATAGTTAGTTAGTTACTTATAAATTAAGCCAGCAATAATTGCTGGCTTAAATATAATGAAAATGTTGCATTAAAGCTTAGCTTGAATTGCTTTAGATTGCTCTTCATAGCCAGGTTTTTTAAGTAATGCAAACATATTACTTTTGTATGCTTCTACTCCTGGTTGGTTAAATGGATTTACTCCTAAGATATATCCACTAACTCCACAAGCTACTTCAAAGAAATAAATAAGTTGACCAATACTTCTTTCGCTCAAGTTAGGAAGTACTATTCTCATATTTGGAACGTTACCATCAACATGTGCTAACTGAGTACCTAGTTCGGCCATTTTATTTACTTCATCGACACGTTTACCTGATAGGTAGTTTAGTCCATCTAAGTTTTCGTCGTCTTCAGGAACTCTTAATTCATTGTTAACTTTATCAACAGAAATAACAGTTTCAAAAATAGAGCGTTCTCCATCTTGAATCCACTGTCCCATAGAGTGTAAGTCTGTAGAGAAATCTACAGCAGCAGGGAATATTCCTTTGTTGTCTTTACCTTCAGACTCTCCATAAAGTTGTTTCCACCACTCATTAACATAATGTAATTTAGGAGTGTAGTTTACAAGAATCTCAATTTTCTTTCCGTTTTTATAAAGCTCATTACGAGTTGCTGCATATAAAGCAGCAGGGTTTTCAGCAAATGGAGTATCAATACTACATACTTTTTCCATTTCAGCAGCACCACCAATTAGTTGGTCAATATCAAATCCCGCAACAGCTATTGGAAGCAGTCCTACTGGTGTTAATACAGAAAAACGACCACCTACATTATCTGGAATTATAAATGATTTATAACCCTCTTTGTCAGCAGTTAATCTAGCTGCACCTTTTTTAGCATCAGTTATAGCTACAATTACTTTTTTAGCAATAGCTTTTCCTCTTTTCTCTTCACAAAGTTTTTTCAAAAGACGGAATGCAAGAGCAGTTTCTGTAGTTGTACCAGATTTAGAAATGTTGATAACTCCAAATCTCTTATCTTGAAGGAAGTCTAAAAGCTCATAAAGGTAGTCTTCAGAGATATTGTGTCCTGCATAAAGAATCATAGGATCTTTTTTATTCTCTTTGAACACATCAAAGCTATTCGATAGTGCTTCAATAACAGCTCTAGCACCTAGGTAGCTACCTCCAATACCCGCAACAACTACAACATCGCAATTGTCTCTTAGTACTTGTGCAGAAGCTTTGATATCTTCCAGGTGCTCTTTAGTTGTTGAACTAGCTAAGTGCATCCATCCTAGATAGTCACTACCTTCGCCAGTACCGTTTTCTAAAGCTTCATAAGCTTTTTTAACTTTGTCTTCATAAGCATAAACTGCATCTTTAGAGATGAAGTTAAATGTTTTTTTAATATCTAAACTAATAACCATATCTTGAATTTTATATTATTATTTTAATTGCGATGTGAGTTGATACATAGTCTCTTTAGCATCTTTCTCTTCATAAAGAACATTGTAAACAGCTTCTAATATAGGCATGTTTACTTTGTGTTTTTTATTTATTTCATAAATGCACTTAGTTCCGTAGTATCCTTCAGCTATCATTCCCATCTTATCTTGGGCATCTTTAATAGAATAACCCGTGCCAACAGCATATCCAAAAGTTCTATTTCTGCTATACTTAGAGTATCCTGTAACTAATAAGTCTCCTAAATAAACGGATTCACATATGTTTCTGTTCAATGGGTAAATTTTATTTAAGAAAGTATCCATTTCCTGTATAGCATTTGATAAAAATACTGCTTGGAAGTTATCTCCATAATTTAACCCATTATATATACCCGAAGCTACAGCATATACATTTTTAAGTACAGCACTATATTCTACACCTTCAATATCGTTGTTTGTAGTAACCTTTATTGATTTGCTTGCAATTAGGTTAGCTATAGATGTAGCTCTTTGAGTATCAATACATGATACTGTTAAATAAGATAAATTGTTTTTTGCTACCTCTTCAGCATGGCATGGGCCAGCTATTGCTGCAATTTTAGATGCGTCAACTTGATACTTTTGAGCAAAGTAGTCAGATATAATTAAATTTCCATCAGGTATAATACCTTTTATTGCGGTAACAATAATTTTATCTTTCAGGGGTAATGTTAATTCTTTTAATCCGTCAGAAAGGTAAGGAGAAGGTGTTGCAAAAATTAATGTATCTGCATTTTCAACACAAGTGTTTATATCTGTTGTAAATTTGATACGATTAGTATCAAATGACACATTTGTTAGGTATGCAGGATTGTGGCCTTTTTCGATGAATGCATTAATTCTATCTTGACGATGCATATACCAGCTGATTTCAATCTCTTTATCTAACACCATTTTAGCAATGGCTGTAGCCCAGCTACCACTTCCTATAAGTGCAATCCTACCAAGTTTTTCCATATATTATAAATATAAAGACGTGAAGGGTTGGTTCCAGAAGGAACTAATCTTCACGTCTTAATAATAAATTTATTAGTTTATTTTACTAATCCACTCAGTAACATTTTCTACTGAAGGATTCTCCAATTCTAATTTATATTTCTTTTTAATGCCACAGATATCTTGGTGTAGCTTTTGAGGGTTTACATCCTTCATATCTCTTACGTGGTTGTATCCTGCTTTTTGGATAACAGCTACCCACTCTTCTGCAACTCCTAGCGCTGTGTAGGCACTAACAGGGTCTTTTTCCACCTTCTTTTCTGGTCTCATTTGAGGGAAGAATAGTACTTCTTGAATAGCTTCTTGTCCTGTCAACAACATAACAAGTCTATCCATACCAATACCCATACCTGAAGTAGGAGGCATACCATACTCTAAGGCTCTTACAAAGTCCATGTCAATAAACATTGCTTCGTCATCGCCTTTTTCACTTAACTCAAACTGCTGTTGGAAACGGTCTAGTTGATCTATAGGATCATTTAACTCAGAGTAGGCATTACACAACTCTTTACCATTAACCATAAGTTCAAAACGCTCAGTAAGCTCTGGGTTTTTTCTATGTTTTTTAGTTAATGGAGACATTTCGATTGGATAGTCAGTAATGAATGTAGGCTGGATGTAGTTACCTTCACAGAATTCTCCGAAGATTTCGTCAATAAGCTTTCCTTTACCCATAGTATCGTCTACTTCAAGGTTAAGTTTAGCACAAATATCTCTAATCTCTTCTTCGGATTTACCATTTAAATCGTATCCAGTAAATTCTTTAATAGAATCTAACATAGTTACGCGTTTGTATGGAGCTTTGAAATTGATAATGTTTTCTCCTACTTTAACTTCTGTAGTACCATTTACATCAAGACAAATCTTTTCTATCATTTGCTCTGTAAACTCCATCATCCAAAGGTAATCTGTATACGCTACATAGATTTCCATTGCAGTGAATTCAGGATTATGAGTTCTATCCATACCTTCATTTCTAAAGTTTTTTGAAAACTCATAAACACCATCAAATCCACCAACAATTAATCTTTTTAGGTATAATTCATTAGCAATACGAAGGTACAAAGGAATATCTAATGCATTATGATGCGTGATAAACGGTCTTGCAGCTGCCCCACCAGGAATAGCTTGTAGAATAGGTGTTTCTACCTCCATGTAACCTCTTGTATCAAAGAAGTTACGCATTGCTTTATATATTTTAGTACGCTTGATAAAGATATCTTTGACACCATCATTAACTGCTAGGTCTACATATCTTCTTCTGTAGCGCATTTCAGGATCATCAAAAGAGTCGTATGTTACGCCATCTTTTTGCTTTACAGTTGGAAGAGGTTTTATAGATTTTGATAGAACAGTAAGTTTTTCTGCATGAACACTGATTTCTCCCATTTGTGTACGGAATACGAAACCTTCAATACCTATAAAATCTCCTAGGTCTAAAAGCTTTTTAAATACAGTGTTGTACATTGTTTTGTCTTCACCAGGGCAAATGTCATCGCGTGTAATATAGACTTGGATTCTTCCTTCTGAATCTTGTAGTTCAGCGAAAGAGGCTTTACCCATAACACGGCGGCTCATCATTCTTCCAGCAATTCTCACTCTTCTAGGCTCTTCAAGTTCATCCTTGAAGTTATCCTTGATTTCAGTTGAGAAAGCGTTTACTTCAAACTCAGCTGCAGGGTAAGGTTCAATACCCAAATCCCTTAGCTCATTTAGACTATTACGTCTAATAATTTCTTGTTCACTAAGTTCTAAAATGTTCATTTTATTTTAAATTAACTGTTCTTTCAACTGCAAAAGTACGAAAGTTTTTTCAGAATGTTGAAAATATCCACAATTAGTATATTTAAAGGATTTGAAACTCTAACATATTCTGTTAAAAAATGAGAAAATATGCGATGCTTAAAGTTTAAAATGCACATTATGTGTTAACTATAGTTTGGCTACCTATTTAGTTTAGAGTAGTTTTGTATATAAATATATAAAGTGAATAAAATGAGAAACAATAGTGCTCCTTTAGCATTGGGTTATGAGAATATAGGTAAATTGATGAAACAATATGCAATACCTGCAATTATTGCGATGTCTGCATCAGCACTTTATAACATGATTGATACTATTTGTATTGGTCATGCCTTAGAGGGTGTTGAAATGTTAAACCCTACAACAGGGGTGGTTGAAAGTGTTAGCCATTTAGCATTAGCAGGATTATCAGTTACTTTCCCTTTTATGAACCTAGCAGCAGCTTTTGGGGCGCTAGTTGGTATAGGTGCATCTACTTTAATATCTGTAAAGCTAGGCCAGAAAGATTATGGTACTGCCCAAAATATATTGGGTAATGTCGTAACCTTAAATACAGTAATTGGAATTTTATTCTCTATTATTGCATGGGTATTTCTAGACCCTATTTTAAAAGTATTTGGGGCTAGTGAAGCTACACTACCTTTTGCTAGAGACTATATGGAGATTATCCTTTTAGGTAATGTAGTAACTCATTTTTACTTTGGGCTTAATGCCGTATTGAGGGCTAGTGGATACCCCAAAATGGCTATGACAGCTACCATTGGTACAGTGGTGTTAAATACACTGTTGGATATAATATTTATTTTTGGCTTTGGCTGGGGAATTACTGGGGCTGCATTAGCAACTGTTTTAGCTCAAGCATTGGCACTTACTTGGCAGGTGGTATTTTTCTCTAATAAAGAACGACTTATTCATTTTAAAAAAGGCAGCTACAGGTTGAAAAACAAAATTGTTAAAGAAATTTTAGCCATTGGAATGTCCCCCTTTTTAATGAATGCAACAGCTTGTTTTATAATACTATTTATTAATAATAGCTTGGCTAAATATGGAGGTGAATTTAGAGACTATTATATAGCTGCTTACGGAATTGTAAATCGAATTGTTTTCCTGTTTTTAATGATTGTAATGGGGCTTAATCAAGGTATGCAGCCTATTGCAGGGTATAATTATGGAGCACAGCTTTATGATAGAGTTAAAAAAGTGTTGTTCATAACGATAATGTGTGCAGTGGTTGTTACTACGGTTGGTTTTTTATGTGCTATATTAATACCAGAGTATGTTGCATCTATCTTTACATCTAATGCAAAGGTCATTGAGTTAGCTGCTGAAGGATTCTCAATCTCTACTTTATGTTTTATAACAGTAGGTTTTCAGATGGTAACATCAAACTTTTTTCAAAGTATTGGATTGGCAAAAAAATCTATTTTCTTATCTTTAACTAGACAACTGATATATTTGTTACCATTATTATATTTTTTACCACAAAAATATGGGGCTGTTGGAGTTTGGATGAGTATGCCTGTTTCAGATTTGCTTGCAGCAATAACAGCAGGAATAATGCTTTGGTATCAATTTAAGATGTTTCATAAACAGGAAGTTATAAGTAAATAAATACAGATTAATATATAATATTATGGAAAAACATATCATTATTAATATAGGTCGCCAGCTAGGAAGTGGTGGACGAGAAATAGGGAAAAAGTTAGCCGAAAAATTAAATGTAGCATACTTTGACAAGAACCTAATTGATTTAGCTTCCAAAGAGAGTGGATTGTGTAAAGAATGTTTTGAAAAAGCTGATGAAAAAGCTGCTCAAGGAGTGTTAGGTTCTTTTTTTGCGATGCACTATCCATACTTAGGTGCAGGGTATTCTAGTATGAATTATATGAGTAATGATGCATTGTTTAAAATTCAAAGTGATGTTATTAAGGAGTTAGCTCAAAAACAATCTTGTATTTTTGTAGGACGTTGTGCTGATTATGTGCTAAGGAATAACCCAAATACGGTTAGTATTTTTATTTCGAGCCCTAAAGCTGAAAGAATAAAGAATCTGTGCAAAAGACACAATATTTCGGAAGAAGAGGCAGAAGACCTAAGTATTAAAACAGATAAAGGACGTGCACAGTTCTATAATTATTATAGTTATAAAACCTGGGGAGCTGCAAAGACTTATGACTTGTGTATAAATTCATCTATTTTTGGTATGGATGGAACGGTCGATTTTTTAGTTGACTTCATAAACAAAAGATTTAATCAATAAAATAACCAATGATTAATTGGGTAAGTAAATTCCCCCATAGTATAATTAAACTATGGGGGAATTTATTTAAATGTTTTAAAAGAATCAATTTACTCAGTTATTCTAGCTCGTACATAGGTGTGTTCACTTAGATATACGTCTGATGGGCTTACAACGGGAGACCAAAATGGAGATATGTCAATATCAAAAAGCTCCATGCAGCAATACCAGATTAAACAAGTGCAGGTAAAGCGTAAAGGAGCATAATACTTTGCAAAAGGAAACTCCTCTATTCTAACATATGGTCTTCCTTCAAACTCTTTAGCTTTAGCTACAAGTAACTTCCGTTGATTGGAATCCAATGGCTTAATTACTTTAGTCCATCTTTTTTTAGCTAAGCCTACTAATGTTGATTTCTCTTTTTTCCAAGAAACAATTTGGATTCCCATAATATAGGATTGTACAGCCCAATACTCAATTTCTTCCATAATAACGCCATAACCTATATTAGAGCCTAGTGTTACTTTGCTTTTAGGCGTAGTCCATTTATGTACTTTATCAACAATAAGTGCTCCATGTCCGACAGTAAATGTGTTTTCTCCTAAGTTAGCGTAAATCCAAGGCCTATTATAGCTTGGAATAGTAAGCATTATATCACCGATGCGAGAATTGTCTTTTATTGTATTAATGACTATCTGAGGATCGACTTTAGGAGCATCAATATTTCCAATAGATCTAGTAAGTGTAGTAGATTTATTTGAGTGTTGAATACTATTGAGTCTTTCTTGCAGTTTTGTAAAAAATACATTGTTATTCTTTACACGATATCCGGAGGTCCTAGTCTGTATTACCTCTTCATCAAGAGTCGTCTTAAAAACCATGTTTTGCTCTTTTACATAGTCTTTTAATTCAGGATGTATAGCTAGTTTCTCTGATAGCTCTTGGGCTTGTATTATTACCCAATCTTCTAAGAATTCTAACTTATCACTTAAGTCCAGTTGAAAAAAGGAAACAATGTTATCTCCATCTATTATTTCAAGCTGTGATAACCTTTTACCAAGAGGGTTAAGAGTATTATTGTTAGACTTAGTAATAGGTAAATAAGCTTGAGTGGCAAGAATAGACTTTTTTAATAGATCAAAATGTTCTTTTGCATCGAGCTGGATGTTATGAATATTAATATCACCAGCATATACTTCGTTATTAGACACTTTAGGAGCTGTTTGAGGATGCTCCTTGTTCTCAGGCAACTCTAATTGGTTGCTAGAACACGCTGATAATGCAACTGCAAATAGCGTGAAAAATAGAAAATTACTAAAATTCTTCATAATAAATAATTAATTAATATTGGATTTTAAAACTGAGAGTATTACCTCTCTCTTCGAATAAAATACTAGGATTTTTAGATGGATTTATTATTGATATCTCGCTAGAATTCAATAAAGTGATGTTTTATATTAATAGGTGTAAAAGTGATAATAGAATCTTTATCCATTATAACACCTCTATATAAAATACATACATTACTATCTATTTCGTTAATTTATTATAATTATATATTATTTCAAAATAATAACGTAAAAAATGTAAAATTATTTTTGGGGGAGACCTTTAGATGTGATCTAAATAATTTGTTCTTTTAGTGAATTCCTATACTATAATTAAACTATTATTTTTGATTTATTATCACTTTACATTTATATATTTAATACTTAGGGACTGATAAATAGTTTAGTTATCAATTAATAATTTACGTCTTCGCTAATCAAAAAATGCTTTGTGTTGTTAATTCATTATATAGCATAATTAAAGAGTACGATATGAGTGCAAATATTCCAAAAGTTTCAAAAAAGAGAATAGTTGTTGTTGGTGGTGGTTTTGCAGGACTAGAACTGGTTAATAGGTTAAATAAAACCGATTATCAGATAGTATTAATTGATAAAAATAACTTTCACCAGTTTTTACCATTGATTTATCAAGTAGGAACAGCTGGCTTAGAATCAAGCTCAATATCTTTTCCATTTAGAAAATTATTTCACAAAAGAAAAGAGTTCTACTTTAGAATGGCAGAAGTTAGGTCTGTAAATAGAGATAAAAAGGTTATTCAGACTTCAATAGGAAAAGTTGAGTACGATTATCTGGTTTTTGCAGCAGGATCAGTATCTAACTTTTTTGGCAATAAAAACTTAGAAGAAAAAGCAATTCCAATGAAGAATATGCAAGATGCTTTAGGCTTAAGAAATACGTTGCTATCTAACTTTGAAAGGGCATTAACGTGTGCTACTAAAGAAGAACGAGATGAATTGCTTAATGTTGTTATAGTAGGAGGAGGGGCTACTGGTGTAGAAATAGCAGGTGCTATAGCAGAAATGAAGCGTTTTGTTTTTCCTAAAGATTACCAAGATATTGACCCAAATTGTTTGAAAATAGTATTAGTAGAAGGTTCTACTAGATTATTAGCAGCGATGTCTTTGAAAGCTTCAAGTAATGCAAAAAAGTACTTAGAGCAAATGGGAGTTACTGTTCTTGTAAATACTAGACTTCAAGATTATATGGATAACGTAGCTTATTTAAATGATGGCTCTAAGCTGAAAACAAGATCATTGATATGGGTAAGTGGAGTATGTGCGACAGAAATTGGTCATATAGATGGAGAAAAGCTAGGAAGAGGTAAGCGAATCATTGTAGATGAGTACAATAGGTTATTGCAAGAAGATGCTATCTTTTGCATAGGAGACCAGTCTATAATGCTCAATAGAGATCAGTCTTATTTAGATGGGCACCCTCAATTAGCACAAGTAGCTATACAACAGGCTAAAAACTTGGCAAATAATTTTAAAGCACTTAAAAAATCAAAAATGATGAGCCCATTCAGGTATAAGGACTATGGGGCAATGGCTACTATTGGACGTAAAAAAGCTGTAGCTGATTTAAAGACTATAAAAGTTGGTGGTCGTTTCGCATGGTTTATGTGGTTGGTTGTTCATCTAAAGTCTATTCTTGGGGTAAGAAATAAGTTATTTGTCTTACTAGACTGGATGTGGAACTATTTTAGTTACGATAAGTCTGCTAGGTTTATTTTATATCCAAAGAAGAATTATGTAATAAAAGAGAGAGAAGCGTATGAAGAGACACACCATCGGGGAGAAGATCTTTTTGACAAATAGGATAGTATAGAAAGAGGCGATCTCAATATTTTGAAATCGCCTCTTCATATATTATAATGTTACAATATTATGCTTAATAATATGCAGCCATTAAAATTAAAATCAATTGTCCTGTAAGTATACGAAGGAACATACTTAATGGATATACTGTAGAGTATCCAACAGCAGGTGCATCAGTAGTAGCTACTTGAGTAGAGTATCCTAATGCAGGAGGGTCTGTATTACTACCAGCAATTAATCCCATTAAGGTAAAGTAGTTTAACTTAAAGAATAATCTACCTATTGTACCAATAATAAGTAGTGGTATAACAGTTATTAAAACTCCTATTCCTACAAATAGAAGACCGTCTCCATCTACAACTGTTGTAATAAAGTTCTGACCAGCTTTGATACCTACACTAGCGAGGAATAGTGCTAGTCCAATTTCTCTAAGCATTAGGTTTGCACTATTAGTTGTATAGGTAACTAGCTTGAATATGTGGCCAAAGCGACCAATTAAAATAGCAATAACAAGTGGTCCACCTGCGAGGCCTAATTTTAAAGCTCCTGGCATATCTGCAACTTTAACAGATAAGCTACCAAATAACATACCAACACAGATACCAATAAAAATAGTAATTAGATTAGGATGTTCTAAAGATTTTATTGAGTTTCCTAATACCTTCTCTAGTCTAGAAATATTATGAGCAGTACCTACCATTGAAAGCTTATCTCCGATGAATAGATTTAAATCTGGAGATGGAAGTAAAGGTGTACCAGCACGATCTACTTTTGTAATAGTAACTTCAAATTCTTCTCTAATGTGTAATTCTTTGATAGTTTTGCTATTAACATTTTGCTTAGTAATCATAAGTTTTTTGACTACTAAATCTTTTTGGGTACTATCATTAAACTTAGCAATGTTTGTTGCTTGGTCTAGTGCCTCTTTACCAAAAAAATCAACTAATGCTTGTTTGTCATTAGCTGCACAGGTAATAAATATTTCATCACCTTTTTTAATAACAGACTTTCCATGAGGTAAACTTATTTCTCCCTCTCTGCTGATATGAGAGCATATAAAAGATTTATCTAAGTCTTTTCTAATTTTTCTAATAGTTAGACCATCATGTTCTTCACTTGTTACTTCAATAACGACTCTAACAGGTCTGTCTATAGAGTTCTCTTTATCAGCCATAAGAGCACGCTCTTCTTTTTCAAGATCAACTTTGAATATATAGCGAATAGCTATAATTGAGCCAATAATACCTAGAACTCCTAGTGGATATGCACAAGCATAGCCCAGTGCTATATCTGCACCTTCATAGTTTTGTTGAGTTAATACTTCTTGTGCAGCACCTAAACCTGGTGTGTTTGTAACAGCTCCGTAAAGAACTCCTACTAGCATTGGTAGTTTTATAGCTCCCTCTTTACCGCCAAGTATAAAGAATATACTTAGTGCTACAATAATATTCAATGCAACTATACCAACAGCCAAAAGGTTTAAACTGAGGCCTCCTTTTTTAAAAGTGGCGAAGAAGGAGGGACCAACTTGTAAACCGATACAGAATACAAATAAAATAAGTCCAAATTCTTGTACAAAGTGAAGAATTGAGGAGTTTACTGAGAAACCAAAGTGGCCCATAGCAATTCCTACGAATAAAACGAAGGTAACGCCTAGCGACACTCCAAAAAACTTGATTTTTCCTAGCGCAGCACCAGCTGCAATAACGAAGGCATATAAAAAAACGATATATGCGACTTTGTCAGGACCACCTAGGAAGTCCGTTAGAAAATCATTTAACCATTCCATAATTGTTAATTAAAATTGATAAGCCTTACAAAAATATGCAAAGACTTGATACGAATCAATGTTTTATAAATATTTTACTTTTGACTAAATGCTTTTATTAGAATAAGTTTTATAAAAATTCTACAATTTATACTTCTCTTTTGTTATATTTGTCTTAACCTTGTGTTAATAATTGGCAAACTAATAGTTAATATAGTTTAATACTTTTATTATCTAAAATTTAATAGACTATGGCAGATAAAAAAGAGCACCTATTTTCAAACTTTCCTCCTACTTCTACAGAAGAATGGATGAATAAAGTGGCAGTAGATTTGAAAGGTGCTGATTTCGAAAAGAGATTGGTTTGGCGTACAAATGAAGGCTTTAACCTTCAGCCATTCTATCGTTGGGAAGACATCAAGGATTCAAAACTTGTAAACGCTCTTCCAGGTGAATATCCTTATGTTCGTGGTACAAAGAAAGACTCTAATGCTTGGCTTGTTCGTCAAGATATCGTAGTAAAAGATATCAAGGAAGCCAACAAAAAAGCTTTATTTTTACTAGATAGAGGAATTGAGTCATTATCATTTAAGATTGACTCAAAAGACATAACAGATCAGTTGTTTGATGTCTTATTAGAAGGTATCTATGCAGATGCTGTTGAGTTAAATTTTTCTACTTGTCAAGGGCATGTAGTTGAAATGACAAAACAACTTGTAGCATACTATCAAAAGAAAGGATATGATCGGATGAAATTATTTGGTTCGATTGACTATGACTATTTTGATAAGATGCTCAGTAGAGGCAAAGAAAAAGGTGACCTTGTTGAAATAGCGAAAGCTTTAATTGAGGCGATTCAACCTTTCCCTTTCTATAGAGTAGTAAATGTAACTTGTTCTACTTTAAATAATGCAGGAGCATATATAGTGCAAGAGCTAGGTTATGGTTTAGCATGGGGAAATGAATACCTACAACTTTTAACTGAAGCAGGTGTACCTTCAGCTATTGCTGCAAAAAAAATCAAATTTAATTTTGGTGTAAGTTCAAACTACTTTTTAGAGATTGCTAAATTTCGTGCAGCACGCTTACTTTGGGCTAATATAGTAGCTCAATATGAGCCTACATGCAATCATGATTGCGATAATCAAGGGCCTAATGGTGAGTGTAGATGTGCTTCTAAAATGCGTATACACGCAGAAACATCTAAGTTTAACTTAACTATGTACGATGCATATGTAAATCTTTTACGTACGCAAACAGAGGCTATGAGTGCTGCATTGGGTGGTGTGGATTCTTTAAATGTACTTCCTTTCGATATACCATATAAAGAATCTGATGAGTTTTCTGAAAGAATAGCAAGAAACCAACAACTACTGTTGAAAGAAGAATCGCATTTTGATAAGGTCGCAGATATAGGTGGTGGTTCATATTATATTGAAAAACTAACTCTCTCTATAGCTGAAGAGGCTTGGAGTATATTTTTGAAAGTACAAGATCAAGGAGGATTTTATAAATCTCTTAAAGAAGGCTTAGTACAAGACGACATAAACGTAAGTCATAATAAACGAATGCTAGCTATAGCAACTAGACGTGAAACGCTGTTAGGAACAAATCAGTTTCCTAATTTTGGAGAGGTGGCTGGAGATAAACGACCAATAGACATGAATGTGAAGTGTTGCACTAATGATAGTGGTATTAAAACCCTGAAATTTCAGCGTGCAGCAGAAGAGTTTGAAGCTCTTCGCTTAGAAACAGAAGTGTCTGGCAAAAGGCCTAAGGTTTTTATGTTAACTATTGGAAGTTTAGTAATGAGACAAGCGAGAGCTCAATTCTCTTGTAATTTCTTTGCTTGTGCTGGTTACGAAGTTGTGGATAACTTAGGGTTTGCTTCTATAAAAGAGGGTGTAGAGGCTGCTATGGCAGCTAAAGCTGATGTAGTTGTTCTTTGCTCGAGCGATGATGAGTATGCAGAATATGCAGAACCAGCATTTAAGGAGTTAAATGGTAGAGCTATTTTTGCTGTTGCAGGAGCTCCTGCTTGTATGGATGAGTTAAAAGCTAAGGGTATTGAACACTTTATTCATGTACGTGTCAATGTGCTTGAAACTCTTAAAGAATTTAATGCTAACCTTTTGAAGTAATACAGATATGAAACCAAATTTTAAAAATTTAGATATTTATTCTGCTATTAATGCTTCTGATGGCTTAGCTTGGCAGAAAGAAAATAACATTAAAAAAGACTGGGAAACTCCAGAACATATTAATGTAAAACCAGCCTACACTAAAGAAGATCTGGAGGATATGGAGCATTTAAATTATGCAGCAGGTATTCCTCCCTATCTTCGTGGACCATACTCAATGATGTATGCATTTAGACCTTGGACAATACGTCAATATGCAGGGTTCTCTACAGCTGAAGAGTCAAACGCTTTTTATCGTAGAAACTTAGCTGCTGGTCAAAAAGGGCTATCGGTTGCATTTGATTTGCCTACGCATAGAGGATATGACCCTAATAACGAACGTGTAGTTGGAGATGTTGGAAAAGCAGGAGTGTCTATTTGTTCTTTAGATAATATGAAAACTTTATTTGATGGAATACCATTAAATAAGATGTCTGTATCTATGACAATGAATGGTGCAGTACTCCCTATTTTAGCTTTCTATATTAATGCGGGTCTTGAGCAAGGTGCTAAGCTAGAGGAGATGGCAGGTACAATTCAAAATGATATTTTGAAAGAATTTATGGTGCGTAATACATATATATATCCACCTAAATTCTCTATGAAAATTATTTCTGATATTTTTGAGTACACTTCTCAAAATATGCCTAAATTTAACTCTATATCAATTTCAGGCTATCACATGCAAGAGGCAGGTGCAACTCCTGATATTGAGCTTGCTTATACTTTGGCAGATGGTTTAGAATATATTCGTGCAGGTATTGCATCGGGTATAGACATTGATGCTTTTGCTCCTCGCTTGTCTTTCTTCTGGGCAATTGGAACTAATCACTTTATGGAGATTGCTAAAATGAGAGCTGCTCGTATGTTATGGTCTAAGATTGTAAGTAAGTTTAATCCAAAGAATCCAAAATCTTTAGCATTAAGAACTCACTCACAAACATCAGGCTGGTCGTTAACAGAGCAAGATCCTTATAATAATGTAGGAAGAACTTGTATAGAAGCTATGGCTGCTGTATTAGGACATACACAATCTTTACATACAAATGCTTTGGATGAGGCTATAGCTCTTCCAACTGACTTTTCTGCACGTATTGCTCGTAATACACAGATTTACATTCAAAATGAAACTTATGTATGTAAACATATTGACCCATGGGCTGGATCTTATTATGTTGAATCATTAACCAGTGAAATTGCTCATAGAGCTTGGCATTTAATTGAAGAGGTGGAAAAACTGGGAGGAATGGCTAAAGCTATTGAAACAGGTATTCCTAAAATGAGGATTGAAGAAGCTGCTGCCCGTGCTCAAGCTAGAATAGACTCTGGAACACAGACAATTATTGGTGTAAACAAGTATAAACTTGATAAAGAAGCTCCTATTGACATTCTTGAAATTGATAATACAGCAGTTCGTGAAGATCAAATATCTCGTTTAGATGATTTGAAAAAACATAGAGATGAGCATAAGGTACATGCTGCTCTTGACGCATTAACAGAATGCGTGAGAACAGGTGAGGGGAATTTATTAGCACTAGCTATTGAAGCGGCTAAAGTGAGAGCTACTTTAGGTGAGATTTCTGATGCTTGTGAAAAAATAGTTGGACGTTATAAAGCTCAAATTAAAACTATATCAGGTGTGTATTCTGCAGAAAGTAAAAAAGATAAAGACTTCTTAAAAGCTTGTGATTTAGCAGATCAGTTTGCGAAAAAAGAGGGTCGTCAACCTCGTATTATGATTGCGAAAATGGGGCAAGATGGGCATGATCGTGGAGCCAAAGTAGTGGCAACGGGATATGCAGATTGTGGTTTCGATGTAGATATGGGACCATTGTTCCAAACTCCTGCTGAAGCTGCTCGTGATGCAGTGGAAAATGATGTGCATATTTTAGGTGTATCTTCTTTAGCTGCTGGTCATAAAACATTGATACCTCAAGTTATTGCTGAATTGAAAAAACTTGGCAGAGAAGATATTATAGTTATTGCTGGAGGAGTTATTCCTGCTCAAGATTATGATTTCTTATATAAGGCTGGAGTTGCTGCAATTTTCGGTCCTGGTACTTCTGTTGCTAAGGCTGCTTGTACTTTATTAGAAATATTATTAGATGATTAAATAGAAAAACTATTATTGAAGGGGGGACAGTATTGTTCCCCCTTTTTTATAACTATATCTGAGCTTTTATACTGTGTGATAGCTTCTCGATGTTGCCGACATACCTCAAGTACCTCGGCAACATACCTCAAGTATGTCGGCAATATAGAAGAGGCATGTCGGCAATGAAGATAGTGAGTGTTGGTCAACTCCTGTTCTTGTACTCTAAAATAGATTAATTGATATGTATCAATTGGTTGAGTGTTAGTTTAGTACGTCCACTTCCTACAGTCTATTGTGTTATTATTAAAATACTTAAATAAGTGGGTTGTTTTACGATCCAACTATTAATCTATGTTATAAAGCATAGTTTTATGGGGCATAAATTTGGTAGAAGACTGAAAAGTGGTACATTTGTACTGTGTTTTTCATAGTATTAGATTTAAGGTTAACAAGATTGGAGCAAGGCGTTG